>CAYYHN010000139.1:0-8688 GCA_964471245.1 uncultured Rhodothermaceae bacterium
AGTAGCGCTGACCTTTGCCATCGCAAGAGCGTTTTGTGCAGCGCTAACACAGAAGTCACTGAGACGCTCACCCTCACGCATCCAGCGTCGCTCACGAATGGTCAGGTTTTGCCGCAACCATGTGTCTACGTCTTGGCCAAGGTGCTCGTTAAACCACTGGTTCGGCACAACGCGGTTCGGGACGGACATCCCTGTTCCTATGAAGCGAACCGTTCTCATATCACCACGCCACCGTCTACGCTGAGGGTCGTCCCCGTGATGAAGCTGGCATGGTCCGAGGCTAAGAAAACGTAGGCCTTGGCGATGTCCTCCGGTTTGCCCATGCGTTGGAGTGGCGTCTTCGAAACCATGCCCTCAATGACGGTATCCGGCATCTTCTGTACCATCTCCGTGGCAATGAACCCCGGTGCAACGGCATTCACACGTACGCCTTTGCGGCCCAATTCGCGCGCCCACGTTTGGGTCATCCCAATCACGCCTGCCTTGCTGGCTACGTAGTTCGTTTGCCCAAAATTGCCATACAAACCGACAACCGAACTCGCATTCAAGATGACGCCAGATTTGGCCTCAGCCATCAATGGGACCACGGCTTTGGTGCAATTGAAGACGCCCGTCAAGTTCACATCGATGACCTGTTGCCATGTGTCAGCGTCCATCTTCATGAGCGTACGGTCTCTGGTGATGCCCGCATTATTGATCAGCACATCCACCCGTCCCGTATGCGAAACGACATCGTTCACAGCTGTTTGGACATCTTCCAAACTCGTGACATTGACATTGCGAAACGTCACAGACTTCCCGTCATTCGTCAACGTGGTGGCCACCGATTGCCCGAGTTCTTCGTTCACATCCCAGCATTCAACATGCGCGTCCAAGTCCGCAAATGCTTGGACGGTTGCATGCCCTATTCCGGCTGCACCTCCCGTTACGATTACAGTCTTTCCTTTGAATGAGAACATATTTTTGTAATGTTTGATTTTTTTCAAAAGTTAATGGTGTACACTATCAGAATCCCATCTCTGACTGACCTTATTGCGTGACAGGCGGCTTCTCTTTGGCCCACGCATCCAAAAACTTCTCATGAAACGTTCCCATCAAGGTGTAGAACGCTTCCATTTCTTGCATGCGTTGGTTGAAGTGCGCGACTTCTGGGTCGGACGCCGCTAGCACCTCCGAGTGCTTCGCAAAACGTGCGCCAAGGGCGCGGTTCTGTCGCATGGAGGAGGTGTAGTTGCGAAACGCCTGACCAAAAATGTCCTCAACGGCTCGATAATAGTCTTTGCGCTCGCCCGGAATCCACACCTTCTCGATGAGGTTGTGATCTCTGAGCCGACGCGCTATTTGCGAGATCGGACCTTTGCTCATCTGAAGTTCTTCCGAGATCTGGTCAAGCGAAAGCGCTTCCGGACTTATGAGTAACAGCGCCACGATTTTTCCCATCAACGAACTGTAGTTCTGATAGGCTTGAGAATACGCGTCGATGAGTTGCAGTTTGAGTTCTGCCTTGGTCAAAGCCGTACTTTGTTGTGTTTGATTGGTTTCAAATACTGAAAATCTTGCAAGAAAAGCAAGGCCATACTTCAACCTTTACGTCATCCTCAGGTGTGAGCACAGGGCACAGATAGGGAAATAGCGGAACGTGTCAGCAAAAGCCTTGGGCATACTGGTGCTTTTTTGTATCTGACGAGGCGAAGTTGTTTGTGATGTGCTGTGGTAGATGAATAGCGTTATGTCGAAACGCTTGGAGGAATGTCATCGGGTTGCTCAAGCCCCATACCATGCATTCGAGCAAGCTTTAGCCCAAGAAGGACCAAGGGAGTGCCGTGAAAGAATACATCGAAGATGTCGGCTGGCTGGGTGAGGGCCCCTGCTAACAGCATCTTGGCTTTTTGCCAGAGGTGGGGTTCTGGGACAAATGGAGCAAGTGCCAAGAGTACAGCTATCAAAGCAAGCGGGGCGAGTGGTATGCGGTCGAGAAGGGCGTACATAGGTTGCCGAAAAATGAAAAGGGTCGTGCAACATGTATAGCACGACCCCCAACGTAAGGACAAGGTCAGTCGCTTACAATACAAGCCCACCGTCTACGCTGAGGACCGTGCCTGTAATAAATGAGGCTTCTTCGGAGGCAAGGAAGAGGTACGCATTCGCAATATCTTCGGGGGTGCCAAGGCGTTGGACGGGCGTACGGTCGCGGAAGGTGTCAAGAATTTTTTCGGGGACCGAGCCAATCATGTCCGTTTGGATGAAGCCCGGTGCGACGGCATTGACGGTGATGCCTTTGCGGCCAAGTTCGCGTGCCCACGTCTTCGTCATGCCGATGACAGCGGCTTTGGAGGCGACATAGTTGGTCTGGCCGAAGTTGCCGTACAGTGCGACGATGGAGGCGGCATTGAGCACGCGGCCGTATTGCTGCTCGACGAGGTAGGGAATAACCGAGCGGGTGCAGTTGAACACACCGCGCAAGTTCACACCGATGACGCGGTCGAAGTCTTCCACCTCCATCTTGCGAATCGTTGCGTCGCGGGTGATGCCTGCGTTGTTTACGAGGATGTCGATGCCGCCAAACGTCTCTTTTGTTTTGGTGGCAAGTGCATCCGCTTCCTCCGCACTCGTCACATCGATGCGCTGAAACGCAGCCTTTCCACCGGATGCTCTGATTGCTTCGGCGACACGCTGGCCACCTTCTTCGTTAATATCGGCGAGCATGACAGCCGCGCCTTCTTCGGCGAAGCGCACGGCGGTAGCTTCGCCGATACCACGGCTGGCTCCGGTGATAATGGCAACGCGATCGGCTAATCTATTCATGTTGGTCTTTGTTGGGTTCGTGAGGGATTGTAGAAAGCGAAAACAGCCGGTACAAGGGCGAGAAGCTAATAAAGCTGGTCATCAGCAAGTAGAGCGCGATCACGCCCAAGACGGGCACCCAAGGACCTCCAATGCCGTCAAGAAAAAAAAGCACGCCGACCAAGATGACCGCAATGCTGCGGAGCATCCTGTCCGACGTGCCGATGTTGCGTGTTAGCAATGGACTTGGGGTCAAGCGCGTTCAATGGCGAGCGCAGTGCCACCGCCCGTGCCGTGGCAAATAGAGGCCAAACCAAGTTGCTTATCGTGGGTGCCAAGGGCGTGAATGAGCGTCACGACGATACGTGCGCCGGAGCATCCGATGGGGTGACCGAGGGCGATGGCACCACCGTGCACGTTGAGTTTGTCGTACGAAACACCGAGCTGCCGACGCATGAGCACGCTATTCAGCGCGAAGGCTTCGTTGTTCTCAACCAACTCGTAGTCCTCGATTGCAACACCGTACCGATCGGAAAGCTTGCGTACAGCCGGAATGGGCGCTTCGGGGAAGCGATACGGTTCGCCTGCCGCCACGGCACCACCGATGAACTTGGCGAGTGGCGTCAGCCCATGCGCTTCGACAGCGGATTTGCTAGCTAGGATCAGTGCAGCTGAACCATCGCTGATTTGGCTGCTGTTGCCTGCCGTCAACACACCGTCTTTTTTGAACGCCGTCCGCAGTTTGCCAAGGCTCGCTTCGGTCGTTTCGGGGCGGACGCCTTCATCGTGTGAAAGCGTGAGCGTTTCCCGGCGTTTGCGGTATTCTATGGGCGCAATCTCCTTCGAGGAATAGCACTTCTCTGCAGCTTCAGCAGCACGTGCGTGCGATAGGGCAGCTACTTCGTCGAGTTCTTCGCGCGTGATGCCTTCTTCGGCGGCCAGTTGCTCGGTGAGCAAGCCCATCGCGTCGCCACTAAAGGGGTCGGTCAGGCCATCGTAGGCCAAGATGTCCTTCATTGGCTCTGCGCCGTACTTGTAACCCCAGCGCGCCTTGCTGGAGAGGTAGAAGCCAGCGCCGGACATCGACTCAGTCCCGCCGGCTAGGACGAGGTCGGCTTCACCCGCTTTGATGGCGGTGGCGGCGTTCATGATGGCAAGCATCCCGGAGGAGCAAACCATATCGACGGCGTAGCCATCCACAGCCTTTGGGATGCCCGCCTTGAACGCGGCTTGGCGTGGAACGAGCTGGCCTTGCCCCGCACGGAGCACGTTGCCAAACACATAGTGGTCGAGCGCACCCGCGTCGATCCCGGCTTGTGCGATGGCGGCCTGCATGGCATGAGCACCGAGGTCGGCCGCCGTGTGGCTTGCAAGCGCACCGCCAAACTTACCGATGGGCGTCCGTTGCGCTGCAATGATATATACGTCTTGCATGATCTATTTCTAGGAGTATGGGCGGTATGGGAGGATTAGGAAGTGTGGGAGGTTTGGGAAGTGAGAGTGGTATGGGAAAACCTCGAAGTAGCACTTCACACTTCCCAGCCTACCCACACTCCCCATACTTCCTAGGTGTGATGTCCACCGTTGACGGCTAGGACTTCACCTGTGATGAAGCTGGACGCCGTTGGGGAAAGCAGGAATGTGGTTGCCCAAGCGATTTCTTCCGGGTTGCCGAATCGGCGCATCGGAATCTGGCGCTTGATTTTGTCTTGTACTTTCTCAGGAATGGGCTTCAGCATGTCCGTTGAAATGAAGCCGGGAGCCACGGCATTGGCTCGGACGCCGTAGCGTGCGCCTTCAAGGGCTAATGCTTTTGCTAATGCAATCACGGCACCTTTCGAGGCGGCATAGTTGGCTTGCCCAATGTTGCCTTTCTCACCGACAATCGAACTAATGAACACCAGCGCGCCTTCGCCCCGGTCGTACATCCCTTTCAGGGCGGGTTTGATGGTATTCCAAGTGCCCGTCAGGTTGGTGTCGATGACGGCGTTCCAATCGTCGTCGCCAATGTTGGTGGCGAGTCCGTCGCGTGTGATCCCGGCGTTGCAGACGATGCCGTAAAGCGGCCCCAATTCTTCCTCAACTTTAGCGAGCGCTGCGCCCATTTCTTCCGGATTGGTAACATCGGCTTTGATGCCCATGCCTGCGTTGCCGGGGGAACTGCGGTAGTTGTAGGCAACTTTGGCTCCTAATTCTACAAGCTGCTCGACCATCGCAGCCCCAAGACCGCGATTGCCGCCGCTGACAAATATGACTTTACCTTCCAAGCCTAGCATGTATGTCCTCGTGTGTTTAGTGGAGACGGCCTGGCAGCAGGAGGTGCCTGCCCAGGCCGACTCGCGGGGTGTGTGTTGGCCGTACCCACCCTGCTGAGGGTTCTAGTGGCTACGCACAAGGCGCAGCGCAAGTCATCGTTGCTTAGCGGCTGCCAAGCCATTCAGCGATCGCAGGCGCAAGATTCTTCTGCACTTTGCCGCTCACGTACATGCCTATGTGACCTACCGGGTAGGACTGGACGGTGTAGTCGTCTGTCCCCACGTGCTCACCCAGCGCCTTCGAAGAGGTAGGGGGTACGAGGTGGTCTTTCTCGGCGAAAATGTTCAACACAGGCATCTTCAGCGCGCCCAGATCGACGCTGTCGCCGCCGATGCTGACTTCGCCTTTCACGAGCCGATTTTCGATGTAAAACTGTTGGTTGAAATCGCGGAAGGCTTCACCGGCCTGATCGGGGCTGTCGAAGATCCACTTCTCCATACGCAAGAAATTGTGGAGCCGCTTTTCGTCGCCAAGAACGTCGGCCATTTCCACGTATTTCTGCACGCTTAAAGCGTACGGCTTCAGCATCAAGTAGCCGAAGTTCATGAAGTCGCCCGGCATGTTACCCATCGCTTCGACGAGCAAGTCGACGTCGAGGTCGCGCATCCAGAGGTTTAGCAAGCCGCTGTCGCCGGTGGTCTCTACGTGGAAGTCGACGGGGGCAACCATCGTGATCAGGTTGCGGACTTTCTCGGTATGCAGGGCGCTGTAGCACATGCTGAAGACGCCGCCTTGGCAGATGCCAAGTAGGTTGATGGCATCCAGCCCATGCTGCTCACAGATGACGTCGACACACGTGTCGATGTAGCCGTTGATGTAGTCGTCCAGCGTCAGGTGTCGATCCACACGCGAGGGGTAGCCCCAGTCGATCAGGTAGACATCGAGGCCTTGGGCGAGGAGGTTGCGCACCAGTGAACGGTCCTGCTGCAAGTCCACCATGTCGGGGCGGTTGACAAGCGCATAAACGATGAGGAGCGGCGTAGCGTTTTTCGAGGCCGTCGTCGGGGCGTAGTGGTACAGCTTGAGCTTGTCTTCGGCGTAGACAACGGTGCGTTCGCTGGGGCCGATTTGGATGTCTTCGGGCGATACGTCGGTGAGGCGGTCGAGGCCTTTGGCCCACTGCTGGCTCAGCGTATTCAACTCTTCGAGCGTGCTGGACCAAGAAGTTGTGGTGTCAAACATGGGAGTGGCTGGGCTCAGGCTTCAGAAGAAGGTGTGGATGGGGTGTCGGCATCAGGCTTCGGAGTTGCCTTCTTGGCACGGCTACGCGTCGTGCGTTTCGCCTTAGGTACCGCTTTCGGTGCAGCCGAGGGGCTCGCTTCTTGCTTGGTCTGCAGGGCCTTCACATCTGCGACCAAGGCGTAGACCTGCTTGGCAAGCTCGGCCAGTTGTGCCTCCGAGGCTTCGCGCGCCGTACGTTCGTCTTTTACTTGCTTACGAAGCGTAGCAGCGCTTTTACGTGCGTATTCGCGTGCCGAAAGGGCTTGCTTTTCGAGGTCTTCGAGTTGCTTGCGTGCAGCACGGACTTGCTTTTTTAGCGCACGGTTTTCGCGGCGCAGCGCATGGATATAGCCACTCGCATCATCCAAGTCGGAGAGAGTGGGCATGTCCAATGCCCGAAGGTTGATCTCTAACAGCGCACGGCGGTGCTTCTTTACACGTAGGCCTGCTTCGAGGTACACTTGCTGCCGCTGAATGTATTCGGGATCTTGAAACGCCTCGATAAACGTATCGTCGACAATCTTGGCCCACAGGCGCGAGAGGTCGCGTAAGCCTTTGGGCTGGCCTGTACGTTGCTCCTCAGCGACCGCTTGGCTCATGGCTTGGATGGCCTTAGTCCACGTCTCTGCTATGAACGAGCTATAGGCCCATTCCGCTTGCTTGTAATCGCGGTAGGAGGCGAGGCTTTGGTTGACCTCTTCCTGCAATTCGCGTGTCAAGCCGAGCGTTGGCGTTTGCAACCATTTGCCGAGCGCCTGATCAAAGACGTTCTGCATGGCGTCGAAGCTGGCTGTGGGGTTGGTGGCTAAGCCATCGAGCCCACTGAAGAACGACGTCCACGGTGTTTGATCTGCTTTGAGGATCTCGCCTACATACTGCTGCCATGCAGCGGCATTGTCTTGCAAGACCTGCTGAACCTGCTTCGCTTGTTGTTGCTGTTGCTGTTGGATGCGCTCCGCATAGCGCTGGTACAGATCCGTCGGAATCTCGCCTGCAGCGAGCCGACTTGGCAGGTCCGCAAAAGCTTCCTGCATCATCGAGATGCCTTCAGCGAACAAGGCGCTGCTTTGCTGTGCTTGCTCGACGGCTTGTGCGGTAATGGCCGTGGTGTCGAGCCCCCAAGAACGGGCTTGCTGGTCCACCAGCCGCTGCCATTGCTTGAGGCCGTCGTTGTAGAGGCGTGTGACCTCAGGCGGCAGTTCGAAAGGCGGGTTGTTGGGGCTCATCATGTGCAGGCGTTTGGAGGAGAAAGGAGGAGCGTGCAGCGACTCGGAGCCGCTGCACGTGGTTTGCACAAGCTAGGCTTGGAAGGACTGTGCCGTCTTTTGGAGGCGGCTTTGAACAGCGGCGGCCTGGCTGGCAAACTGGTCGATGGCATCAAGGACAGTGGCTTGCTCTTGGGTAGCGAGTTCAAGGTTGCGCTTGACAACATCCGTCGCAGCGGTGTTGAAACGGGCACGGAAGTAGAAGGCCTGATCCCAAGCCTTTTGGCTGGTTTCGAGCATCAGCTCGCCTGCTTCGCGGAACTGATCCTGCGCTTGTGCAAACGCGTCGATGACGGGGTTAGGAACGGCTTGGGTCTTCTTGGTTGCCATGATAAGTACCTGTATGGGTTGGTGTGCTAGAATGGTAACGATCTTGGAGGTCGGTGCATGCCAAACGGCATCACCCTTGGTTTTCGAGTGCAGCCAAGCGCTTCGAGAGGGCTGCGACTTCAGATTCAAGAGCCGCGACTTTTGCTTCGAGCGCGGGCTCACCTTTTTGCGTCGGCCACGCGCTCAGGGCCGATTGCATCGCATCGTCAATCTGGCTTTGCAACGCTTTCGATTGCGCTAGGCCGCGTTCGACCGAACCGACCACGATGTCGGTGTAGGAGTTGGCGAAACGTTCCCAGAGCTTCATGCTCTCTTGTAAGCCTTTTTCACGATCCATAGTGCGACTGGTCTCTAGTGCGTTGAGGGTGAGCGTCGTGAGCTCGTCCTGCATGAAGGAGATGGCTTCAGCGACCTCCGTAAAATTCTGCTGGGTTTGGTTCTGCACGTGGCGAACGTGGCCTTGCCAGCGTACTTGTGGGTCACCGGCTGCATCCTGCCAAAGGTCTTGTGTGAACCGGACGAGGAAAGATGCGATGTTGCGGTTGGTAGCTTCCATTGGCGTGTGCCCCTTGTTTGATTACGCTCCAAGGATACGCGTACAAGGTTGCGTCATAGTTACACCAAACCGTTCATCCGAGGCCCACGCACGTTGTGGGCTCAGGTGAACGGTTTGGGGAGAGCAGACGGAAGAGGCGTCGAACTTTAGAATCAGCCCATTTGCTTGATCTGTACGTAGAGCTCCGTCGTTTGGGGAAGCGGGTCCACATCGAAG
>CAYYHN010000140.1:0-373 GCA_964471245.1 uncultured Rhodothermaceae bacterium
CATTTTTAGCAGGGTCTCGATGGTTGATCGATGCTCCTCCACTTCCGCGCGAGTCACATACGCGACGTCGCCTTCAGCGTCTTCCGTTGCAGCTTTTGCATCATCTATGACAAGGCCTTCGTCAGCAGCAAACGCCCAGAAACCAGCCCATAGCTCGTCACTGACTGCAAATTCACTACGGAAGGTTCCTTCGCGCTCGTCCCATGTCTCACGCATCTCATCTTGCACAGGGTCGAACCATTGGCGAACATACAGAATATCGAGACCACGACGCAGGATCTGCTGTGCCACTTGGGCAGCGATCGGTGCCGTAGAATCAGCTGGAATAACGTAGTCAGGCCCGTTAAAAGGAAATTGCGGCATTCTCCCATCT
>CAYYHN010000140.1:383-8676 GCA_964471245.1 uncultured Rhodothermaceae bacterium
TCAGGCATCACCCCTCCACCGCCGAATACTGTTCGACCATGTGTAGTCGTGTATTTCAGCGAATCAGGAAGACCGTCAAGGTATTCCGAGGTCCTGTAAATGGTGTCGGAGAAGTCATTAAACTTATCCTTGTAGTAATCCTCATACGAGCCCTGCTCATAAGGTGTCTGAATTAGGCGTCCGGAAGGTGTGTAATACCGCGAGACCGTCATCTGAAGCAAGCTGCCATCACGTAATGTGAACTGGCGCTGCACCAACGCTTTGCCAAAGGTGCGCTCACCGACTACGAGGGCACGGTCATGATCTTGCACGGCTCCGGCTACAATCTCGCTGCCTGAGGCCGAATAGCGGTTTACCAGCACAATGACCGGCTGCTGCTCGAACAGGCCCCCTCCAGTTGAATTGTCGGTTTCGTTTTCGCGGGCAAGGCGGCCTTGGGTTTTTACTAACGTCTGACCTGCTCCGATCAATTCATCGGCCAAACCAACGGCTGTGCCTTTGATACCTCCGGGATTGTCGCGCAAGTCAACCATGAGACGCTGCATGCCTTGCGCCTTTAACTCTTGTACACGCTCCCGAAATTCCTGATGCGTTGTCATTGCAAACCGTCCAACGCGGATATAGCCGGTCACGTCATCGACCATGTAGGCAGAATCGATGCTGTAGAGCGGGATATTACCACGTGTGATGGTAAACGTCACTGGTGTATTCTTGCCACGCCGCAACATCGATACGTTTACTTCAGTGCCGATTGGGCCCTTGAGTCGCTTCTGGATCCCAAGCGAATTCAACCCAACAGCCGACGAATCTTCAATCGCCACGATGCGGTCGCCCGGCAGCACACCAACATCTTCGCTAGGTCCTCCACCAATAGTAGACGTCACACGAGCCGTATCATCGATGACCTCAAACCAGATGCCGATACCACCAAACGAACCGCGGTAGCCTTCCTGCAACTCAGCAACTTCCTCGGCAGTGATGTATGAGGAATGTGGGTCCAGTTCTTTGAGCATACCTTCTATGGCACTTTCGGCCATGTCACCGGCATTTACTTGCTCCACATATTGCTGGTTAATCACAATGAATGCGTCTTCCAGCTTACGTAGTTGCTCCAGCGTGTCAGTGCTAGAGACCACCGTGTCTATCTTCATGCCCAGCACAATGCCAATTACCAACACCCCGACAACTGGCAGGAGATAGCGTTTCTTCCCTCGCTTCATATATTCCGTTGGACGGTAACGTCTTCGATTATGGGTACCTCCTCGACCTTTGGAGGAGCTTTAACCCGGATGATGTTCAGCTTTCAGTATAAAACAAAAACGCCCATATTTGTTGCAGTAGGGCACCTGTTTTGCAACTTTGACCCCATTCTTCCATGAGTTTGCGTTTTCTCGACTCCGATGCCCCACTCCAACGATACCTAGAACTCAAGGCTGAAATAAAACGGTTGGATGCCGAGCTCAAAGAGCTACAGCCGCTCATTTTAGCTGCATTGTTTGAAGAGCCTCATCAGCAAACCACGTACCAAGGCTTCGAACTAACCATTGGCGAGCGGCGCACGTGGGATTACAGTCCAAAAGTAAAGGCATTACAAGATGAATTGAAGGCCCTCAAAAAGCACGAAGAATCTACAGGTCTTGCCGCTATCAAACGCCACACATCGTTTGTTATTGCACGTGCTGCAAAAGATGATTTGAAATGAAGTGCTTAGCAGCACTTAATAGATGCCATAGAATTTCCGATACTGGCAGTGCGGCCATCTCTTCCCCAGGCCCGCAGACCTCCATGCTTTCTACTACGACGACATCACTCTGATCATGACAAACGACGCGCTGCTGGACCTCCTCACCTCCGACGTCGCCGCTTGGAACGCGTGGCGTGTGCAATACCACGACACCTCCATCGACCTTTCTGGTGCGGATTTACAGAACCTCGACCTCATGGAGGCCAACCTAAGCGGCATTAACCTTCAAGGTGCCAACCTTCAAGGTGCAAGCATCATTGTCTCAGACTTGAGTGGGGCCAATTTGCAAGGTGCCAATCTATCGGGAGCAGTACTTACAGGCTCAGACCTCATTGGCACGCACCTACGCAGCTGCGCGCTGGCTAACACCGACCTCAGCTACTCCAACCTCACTTGGGCGAACCTTCATGAGGCAAACCTGACCGGAGCTACACTGACGGAAACCATCCTCTTCAACGCTGATTTGTCCTTCGCCAACCTTACGAAGGCTCAGTTCAAGCGTGCCATACTTACCGGTGCCAGCCTGCAAGAGGCAAACCTGACCGAAGTCAACTTGATGGGAGCCGACCTTGATGGCGTGACACTCCCACTCCAGTTTACCGGTCTTACGATGACGTTTCAGGCCACGCCAAAAGCCCACGATACGGGCGCATCGCGGGTCTAGCATTAAGTCTGAATAGTTAACCTTCCGCCCCGGCCTACACCGGGGCGGTTGTATTTATACAGACCAAGGCACTTCAGCCAACCCTTCAGCGAAGAAGAAGATAGCAGCCATCATCAATACGAATACGAGAACGCCAAAGATTGAAACGCGGTACTGAATCCAATACTCGTCGGAATAAGGCGTGAGATCGTCGTTGCGTAGGTCGGCTCTGGTCTCAGTTTCTATCGTGGCCATGAGAGGAAAGCGTGGTTTTCTCAATTTGAGAGCGTTTTCTGGGGCAGTTGAGGTACTTTTGCACCTGTCAAGAAGCTTACCAATTTGCTTGGCTGACAGGAATGCCTCGCACATAGCTTTACATGTACTATTAACGACATTTCTTCCTAAAGTCGCGCAATGAGGGAGACTGAAGCAATGTAAGCGTCATTGTTTTTTCGCGTCCTTCTGGTTGGGTATGTGGCATCCTTTTGGTCTGATGCTGTGTGGATTCGCAAAAGAGGTGCTGGAAGCCTTTTGAGCGTGTTGTTCCAGACCAAAGCTGCCGCCCGTGCGTAATTTCTTCCGTAGTTCCCAACCTAAGGCTGCGCCCGCCCCCATGAAGCGGGTTCTTCTTTTCAGCCTTGGCTTGTTGCTCCTGTGGGTAGCCGTCCAATTGATGCCTACCGACTTCGTTCCAACGCGGTCTGCCTATGACGAGGCCCCGCCCGCCATATCGCCTCCGCCTGCTCTGCCACGCGCCGTTGTCCCAGCAGAGGGAACGTCTGCAGAACTTCCTATCGAGTATACTGATACCCTGCTGTTCGCCCAAGACGAGGCCTCTGTAGCAAGTGCAGATACTGTGGTGTCTTCAATTATTTCAATTTCCCCAGAAGCAACAACGCCCTCCCCCGATCACTCTGCTGTCTTTTCACCGTCGACTTCCCGCATTCCTTCTTCGGGCATCGGCGCAACGCGGCCTTCCCTCTGGACGCCCGGCTACTTCATTGTCCTCGGCTTGTTGGTCCTTGGCATCTGTGTAGCCGCGTGGCTTCACAGGCGGTCTCGTGGTGCTTCGAGCGCAGGAACGACGCTTATGGAGCCCATCGCCCAACTGGCTTTGGGACCGAACCAACAGCTTAGGCTTGTACGCTGCGGCGAGTCCCTGTTGTTACTTGGCGTAACAAGCCAGCAGATCACGATGCTGGATCGGATAGACACTAACATCCTTCACCCCTCTCCGGAAACGGACTCCACCCCGCGGCCTCCTCGTCCCCAGTCCGAACGGGTACACACTCGCAGGACACCTGACTTTTCTACCCTGTTGCAGCAATATGCTCGCAACGCAGTCAATATGCAACCGAGCGAATCATGATCGTTCTCTTTATGCGCGCTACCCGCTGCGTACGTTCCCTGTTTCGTAGCCGCGTCTTAATTGGACTTTTGCTAGTCGCAGGACTTGCCGTTCTTGCCCCTTCAACGATCTATGGGCAACAGGTCGTGCCAGACTCAACTGGGTCAAACACCCCGTTTTTCAGCAACCTACCCAGTATAAGCTTATCAGGTGGCGAAGAGGACTTTGCCGTGCCGATTCAGTTGCTGTTGTTGCTAACTGTCCTCTCCCTAGCACCGGCCATCATCATCCTCACAACCAGCTTTACACGTCTGGTGATCGTTTTTGGCTTGCTACGCCAAGCAATGGGCACCATGCAATCGCCTCCAAATCAAGTCATCGTGGGGCTTGCCATGTTCCTCACTGCCTTCATTATGGCCCCAGTTTTTCAGGAAATCAACGAAGAAGCGCTATTGCCCTACATGGATGGTGCTATTACCCAGCAAGAAGCCTTCGAGGAGGCCTCGCGGCCCATGAAACGCTTCATGTTAGAGCAGACGCGGGAAAAGGACTTGGTGCTGTTCATGGACCTTGCAGGCGTCACCATGTTCAACTCGACCGGCGAAGTGCCATTTCACATCCTGATTCCAGCCTACGTCATCAGTGAACTCCGCATTGCCTTCCAAATTGGCTTCATGCTCTTCCTACCCTTCCTCGTCGTCGACATCATCGTGGCAAGTGTGCTGATGAGTATGGGGATGATGATGTTGCCTCCAGTCATGATTTCGCTTCCGGTTAAGCTACTCCTGTTCGTCCTTGCTGACGGCTGGTACCTCATCGTCGAATCGGTGGTTCGTAGCTACCTAGGGTAGGACTCCAATCGCTATCATTTCATAAACTGAACCACTCTGATGAACGAAGATGTAGCTCTTTTCTGGGTACAACAAGCCCTTCAAACGGCACTTTACATCACAGCTCCCATGCTAGGTGTTGCACTTATTGTTGGGTTAACAGTAAGCATCATTCAAGCGATCACATCGGTGCAGGAGATGACGCTAAGCTTCATTCCGAAGATCGCTGCTGCCGGGATGATTTTATTGGTTATGGGGTCGTGGATGATTCAAGTACTGACTGATTTTTTTATAGTGGTCTTTCAGTACATCCCGAATGTCGCAGGCTAGATGCCAACCCTAGTCCGCTGCTATTTAGATGCTGCTGAACCCCGAATACCTGCTCGCGGTCTTCCTGATCTTCTCGCGGATCGGCGGTGTATTTGTAGCCGCACCATTTTTTAGTCATCCTGCCATTCAAGTCCGCCTCCGCATCTTTATTGCCGTGCTGATGGCTTGGGTGCTGGTTGCCCTGATACCTGTCTCGCTGCCCCCTTTCGCCTTGACACCTGTGGGTGTGGTGCTCTGCGTTTTCATTGAAGTACTAACGGGGACTCTTTTAGGCTTTACCTGCCGCATCATCTTCTGGATGGTGCAGTTTTTTGCGCAGACGATCGGCTTTCAAATGGGCCTCAGCCTTGCCCAAGCCTTTAACCCGATGGAAGGCACTTCGACGACGCCCCTCGGACGATTACTCAGCATCGTGATGATCATCATGTTTCTCCTCTTGGATGGTCACCATCACATCCTACAAGGGCTCGTCTTCTCGTTTCACGGCATCCCGCTCGCCGGAGCCAATGTTTCAGGTGGGGCTGAACTCCTCTTGGGCTGGATGGGTGCGCTGTTTATGAGTGCTCTGCAGCTCTGTGCCCCGTTTATGGTCACCTTCTTCCTGCTTGAATCCTGCCTTGGCATTTTCGCACGTGTCGTCCCTCAAGCAGACCTTTTCTCCATCAGCTTGCCACTCAAGCTCCTGCTGGGACTCATTCTGTTTGGCATCTTCATGAGCGACTTTTTCCCAATCTTGCCTAACCTTTTCGATGGCATGGCCATCGATATGCTGAAGATGATAGAAGCCATCATGCCGAGCTGATCCCGCGTATAGCAGGAACCAAAATGGTTGACGGTATGGATCGAATTGGGCATAAGGTGGGAATTGAGACCCAATAGCCAATAGCCAACGGCCGCGGCGCTCAGCAATGAGGTTTTCGAATACCGTCAACTACTTCGAGCGCCGCTATATCAATCTTTCGCACCCTGCTGAAGTGCCCATGCGCGAAAACCTTCGGGCGCATTGCGCACGTCGCGGATGGATGCACCGGAGATGTCGGCGAGACGACGCCAGTTGCGGATGCCGCGAAGGTTGGCCCCAGCTAAGTTTGCTCCGGTCAGAATAGCGCCTTCGAGATCGGCGGAGCGTAAGTCGGCGTTTTGCAGGTCGGCATTGGAGAAATCGGCTCCATCGAATTTTGCGCTTAACAGCGAGGCATCTTCGAGGTTGACATCGATGAAAAAGGAACCGCCGAGATCGGTGTCGTTCAAATTCGCCCTACGCAAATCAGCCTCGTCGAAGCGCACATTAAAGAACCGCGCATGATTGAAGTTGGCTTCGGGTAAACGGGCCTCGTTCAAGGTCACGTCCTCAAAATCCACATAGGTGGCCCGTGCACCTAGGATTTCGCGGTCGGGATCGATAGCGTAGAAGGCCAATAAGGCTCCGGCTGCTACGCTGCCGTCTGCATCGAGCAGGAGCGGCGTCAACGCATTGGTCACCACGCGCGGTTGCTCTTCGGCGAAGTCGGCGATTGCCGCGACGGTGGAATATGAGATGCGCCACGTGGCTTCGGTTCGGTCTTGTGCCAAGCGCTGCTTGAAGTTGTCGACCTGCTCGAAGGCAAACAGGCCGTTTTGCCGCTCCAAAATGGTGTTCTGCTGTACGAGGATCCAGACTTGCACGAGAATCAGCAAAGTCGGCAGCAGGGCCACCAAGAGCGATAGCGTGCGGACGCGCGTGAGGCGCGCCACGAGTGCGGCCATAAAGTCGCGGGTTTCTTCGCGCGGCCAGACGCTGCGGTCGCTATCGAAGGCCCATCGCTCCCACGCCGCCCAGCCGCTTTGGGTGGCTTTGTAGAGGTTGCTGCCCATCACCATGCGCGAGATCCACGACCGCGCGACATCGACGCGTTGCTGCCGTTCATCGCGTTCAGCGTCCAACTTGGATTCGAGGTCGCGAACGCGGCTGATGAGTTCTTCGCGGGAAAGGTCGTCGAGAGTCTTGGACATATGAAGCGTGCGTTGCTTGCATGGGAGCATACGACTGGCGTGCGCAAAATAGGCACGCGTTCCCCCTACGCTCAAACCCCGCTATCGGGTTCATCTACCCTTGCCCAAACCCAAGCCCTGAACGTCCTTTGCTGCCCGGCATCTCGTGCTGATGTTGGATGATGTGCCCTACGAGTCCATACTGCACAGCCTCCTCGGCCGTCAACCAGAAGTTGCGGTTCGTATCCTGCTCGATTTTGTCCAGCGGTTGCCCTGTTGCTTCGGCAAAGATCTTGTTGAGCCGATGCCGCATCTGGACAATTTGCTCGGCTTCAATGGCGATGTCGCTCTCTTGGCCCCGCACGCCACCCATCGGTTGGTGGAGCAGGAAGCGCGTGTTTGGCAAAGCGTAGCGATCCTCGCGAGGTACGGCTACGTAGATCAAGGCCCCTGCACTCGCGGCCCAACCCGAGGCAAGAATGCGGACGCGGGGCTTGACGTAGCGAATCATGTCGTGGATCGTGTCGCCGCTCTCCACATGCCCGCCGGGCGAATTGAGGATGACCGTAATGTCATCGGCTGAGGATGCTGCGAGGGTGACGAGTTGTGCCGAAACGCGTCCGGCAAGGTCCATGTTGATGCCGCCCGATATCATGATGGTCCGAGCGCTGAAGAGGCGTTCTTGGATGAAGCGATCGGGAAAGTGTAAAGCCGATTCCATAGTAGGCAACGGGTAGGTGAAACAGATGCTTCAATCTACCCGTCTGCTGTGGCCTCGTCTTGTAAATTCGTGCGGCTTTCCGCTGAATCGTCTTGCGGCTGCGCCGCTCGCCATGCACGCGGCGTCATCCCTTCTGCTTTCCGAAAAGCGTTGGTGAGATGGCTCTGATCGTAGTACCCCGACCGAAGTGCGACCTCGATAAGCGACAGCTCTGGATCAGTCAACAGTTCCTTGGCGCGTCGCAAGCGCGCTTCTTGCACGTAGGCCCATGGCGATTGCCCGGTTGCTTCGCGGAAGCGACGGCTGAAGTGGTATTTGCTTAGATGCGCCCGCTCCGCTAGTTCATCGATGCCGCCGACTGCATCCACGTGGGTATCGATGTAAATCCGCACAGCACCAATGCGCGTCTCGACCGTCAGTCCAGCAACCTCGTCCGAGCCGCCAGCGGCCATTGTGGCGGGCAGAATGCCTGCGTGCTGGAGCAAGCGATAGAGGCTTCGCACATGCCCAACATATCCGGGCTGGAAAAGCGGTGACTTGATTGCCGTAACGATGGTGGCTTGGCTTGTGCGCATGATTTCAGCAGTATTGGGATGCATAGCTACCCCAGAGAATTGGCAGCTAGGTTTGTAAAGGGTGTACGACGTCGAGCCGGTGATGTGTTCCTAGCGGTGTGAAAGTGTGACGCCCAAACCACAGGGATATA
>CAYYHN010000141.1:0-8621 GCA_964471245.1 uncultured Rhodothermaceae bacterium
CGTTGAGCAGGCGTTCCTCTGCACCGTGGAAGCTCAAGAAGTCGCTCAGTTGCACCTCGGGCAGCACGCGCCCCCCGCCCACGTACGTCAACAAACCCGCAGTATCGTGCACGGCCTCAACGACCAGTGTGGTGTCGTCGTGCGCTGTGATGGTGTCGCCGATTTGAAAGCGAATGCGCCGGAGTGGCGCGTTCGCTGCAGCGTACAGTCGCATCTCGCCGGAAGCAGGAAAGAACACCTGCACGCGTCCGGTTTCCACCTGCATGACGGTACCCAAGCCCAGTTCTGGCTCGGGCTCACTTATCCAGCGCTGGCCGGCGACGAAGTCTGACATAAACCGCGTTTGAGAATAGCCTAAAAGTTGAACGGCACGATTGATTCGAGGATAAACAGCCGCAATATATCGCCTGTGCGAAGTGCGTTCAGAGGTGAATCCGCGAAAAGTGAAGGGGCCAAAGCTATACGCGACACAGCGGTGCTCGAGCCTCAGAAAAGTCCCGTTTCATTCTTCGGATGGTCTGATTGTGTCTCCTCCGAAGTTCCAAGATCGATTCAACTCGCTCTCGCACTCTGAACAAACGTAATAGCTATCCTTTACGATGTTGATTGCTTCACAACGCTCGCATCTACGGAAAAGATAGCACGGTTCGAAGCCACTCGGGGGTGAGATTCCGGCGCGTTGTAGTGCGGCCGAAACACTGGACCAACAGCGTGGCTCGGGACAATAGCCTGTAGATTGATTCGAGACGGATTCCAGCTCAGGTTTCCTCTCATTAGAACTAAACGTAATCTCGCCAGCAGCAAGTACGTCCTGTCCTTGAGCACAGGCAACGTGCTCGCTGTGCCGGTCACTGATCCACATCCAGCCCGCGAGATCGACAATAAAAGTGGCCGTGATTAAGCCATAAGAATCAGGGTGTTGATTGGTTGCTTGGCTCCATTGTCGAAACGAGTCTATTGACGTGATACAGCATCGAACGAGGTATGGGCTAAGCGATTTTCGGATAGCTTCGGGGCCGACATACGAATAGCGCTTCATGCTTACTCTGAACTGTTCTGCATTCCAGCAGCGCCAAGTCCGTTAGAAATGCCTTGTCTTGCAGGGTGTGCTAGCGGGTTCGTTGTTGCTGTTCGTCCAGGTTGTTAACCTAGATTCCCGTTTTCACGGGAATGACGTCTGTAGCGTCGATGGCATTGATCAAATGGATCTTCCCAGATGTACATGTGCCGCTAAGCCTCCATCGTCACCAGCCCAGCCTGCTTTTCCAACTGCTCCCGAATGGTGTCACCGTCTAGTCCTTGTGCTATGTGTTCGCGGACGCCCGCGCGCGTCATGACCTCTTCTGTGATGTCGGCGACCGTTTTGGTATCGAGCACCTGCTTCATCGCGTCTGCTGCTTCGCTGAATACATCGAGTACGGCATCTTGAATGTTGCTGCCGATTGGACAGGTCTGGTTCGGTGCGGTGTAGTGGAGGCGAAAGAGGTCGCCCTCCTCGACGGCTTCGTAGATAGCGCGTAGGGTGATTTCGTGGGCAGGTTTTGCAAGCGTGGTGCCACCGCCCCGGCCCGTCTTCGAGGTGACTAATCCTGCCTGCTGCAACTGACTGAGCATGCGCCGAATGACGACCGGATTGGTGTTGACGCTCTCCGCAATCTCGTTGGAGGTTGCCTTCGGGTCTTTGCCAAGGTGTCCGCAGATCCGTGCCTTGCCATCGAGGGCGGTCATGATGTGCACACTGACGATAAATCGGCTGCTCGTGTTCACAGTGGTCAGTCGGTTTGTTTCGTAACCCGGCAAGTTACCAAAAGGTATGTCACATGTTCCTAGGATCGTTTTTGGGCGTTAAGAAAGGCGTATCTGTGCCTGCTAGTCGATCAAGACTGGGTTGTCGAGCGTCCAAGGCATGTACTTCAAAGCCGTTGGGCCACATTTCTGTAAGCGATGCATAATTAGCACACAAAAAACGGGTGCCCTTCCTGAGAAAGGCACCCGTTTGGGTCATGCTATGGTTGCCGGGTTTACGACACCCCAGCGAAGAAACGGAAGCGCTCGGCTTCGATTTCGTAGTCGCGGTTGAACTCTACAGGTTCGCGGCCTGCTGCCCATGCCGGATGTTTCACCGAGTCTGGGAGCGAGCGCTCGCTGTAGAAGTGGCGCGTTGTCCGAGGGAAGGGGCGAGTCTCGCTGCGGGCATGCCGCACGTAGTGGGCAATTTGCAGCGCCGTTTTCCAGCCCGGAATGTCGCTGTGGGCATCGAGCGACGTGTAGAACGCCCGACGTGGGTAGTTGGTATTGAAGGCGCTAAACTGATAGGGGTCGAGCACCGTGTCTTGGTACGTGGTTTTTTTCCGGTAACCGGTTTCTACTCGGTTGCGTACCACCCATGCCACCAACTCCTGTTCTGTAGGCCGCTTCGACTCCGAGAAGATGCAGCGGGCGAGCCACAACGTCTCCTCATCGATGGCGTCGAGCGACACCGCAGGGAGGTAGGAGATCGGGTTGATGGGGGCAGCCGACACCGAACGCGTTGTAATGACGTTGTGCGGATTGGTTGCTACCTCGTTGGCTGCATCGGCAGTGTTGGAGGCATCCGTGGGTGACAGCATATGTGCTGTCTCTGCGGGCGTGGTACGTAGGGAATGTTCCGCGTAAAGGCCCGCTAGGGTGAACGTCAGCACGGGGATGGACCATGCTGCGGTTTGCCTTATGCGCATATATATAAAGGATTGTTTAACGGATTGTTTTGAATTCCATGCAGGAAGGTATCGACAGACTGGATATCGAATTTAAATCGAGCCTGTTGCTCAAGGCCTGCTCTGGGCATCAATGCGCCGCTCAACGGGGGTGAATGGGGTTTGTTTCGTGGGTAAAGGAACCTCCTGCTACGGATGGATAACAGGATGGTTAGTCCTTTGAGAGCTATTCATGATGGGTTCGCGTGGTCTTCGAAACTGGTTCACGACCTCTTAAATGTAGGTTGGTGATTCCTTCATGTCCACCACGTGTAAGCTCGATTCGATAGAGGACGGCAGTCTGTCGAATTTTTAGGAACTGCTTTGCAAATAAAGGACACGCTCCCATTTTCTGTACGAAAACTATGCACACATGGCAACGAGAGCGTTTCTAGTAAATTCCTTGGGAAAAGCCCTCCCATTTGGTTTTGGCTACGTGAGATGAGAAGAGCAAGCAACGCTCAATGCGTGGAAAACATGCCGCATACGGTCCTTCTCGTGGTGTGGTGGATGGTCTCAATTGACCGAGGTGTGAGTTGCCAAAAGAAAATCAAGCCCGTCAGAAGCCGTATAAAACTTCTTCACAAAACCGAGTGGTCGGATGGCCTCAGTTTTACCCTATCGATTTCGTCGCGCCTTCACGAACCGAAGGGCTGTTGTCGATGAGCTGAAACAAAACGAGCCGCGTGCACTCCAACAGTGAGTTCAGACCGTTCACGTACTCACGATCCATCTACCATGTCCCGTACTGTTGTCATCACTGGAGCCGGGGGCGCACTCGCTGCTGCCGTCAACCGCACGTTTGCCGAGGCAGGGTGGCAGCTTGTGCTGCTCGCCTACAGCACCGCGAACGCGGAACGCTTGGCTTCGGCCTACCCGGATGCTGTTGTGCACATTCTCGACCTCACGGACGAAACTGCCACCCGCGCACGTTTTGAAGCGCTTGCGTCGGTCGATGCGGTGCTCAACCTCGCGGGTGGCTTTGGCATGCAAGCTGCTGCCGAAGCGACGGCCAGAGACCGCGACAAACTGTTTGCGCTCAACTTTACGACGCTCTTCAACGTCTGCCGCGCCGTCATCCCTGCGATGCAAGCACAAGGGCACGGGTTCATCATGGGCGTTGCCGCTGCAGCCGCCGACGAGGGCGGGGCACAGATGGGTTTGTATGCCGCCTCCAAAGCCGCTGCGGCAAGCTATCTGAAGTCGCTGCGTGCCGAACTTGCCAGCGATGGCATTCGCGTGAGCATCCTCTACCCGATGGGAGCTATCGATACGCCAGCCAATCGCAATGCGATGCCCAACTTCCCCGAAGCCAAATGGATCAGCGCGGATGAATTGGCGCAGGCCGCCCTGTACTTGGCCGAGCGCAGCGCCAACGGGCACGTCGGTGACCTGCGCGTCCATGCATTAGCTGCGCTTTAGGCGATATGGCACATCCTCAATAGGATAGGAGGGTTCTACTTAAGCGGTGCGTTTGCGCTCGATCTAGTGCTCCGTAAAGACTCAATCGACCCGAATTACCAACCCTGATGTAGCACTAGCGTGATCGGAATGGCAGCGTACCCCAGCGGTCGATGTCTACTTCGATATCATCAGCGCGGAGGCCGTCAATCTGAGCAGAAACCGTGACGCCCGCAGAAGAGTCGACGCCCACGATAAAGAGCACGTTCGGCTTTGCATCGAGGCGGAAGGTACCATTTCGGTTATGGTAGTAGCCTTCGTCGGTGATATGGTAGCCCATGTGGGCGAACGAGATGCCTTGCCACGACGTGTTGTTGCCGCCGCCGTTGAGGGCGGGTTTGACGTACCACGCCTGCGCTTCGGCCGCAAGGTGCACTGCATCGTTGACGAGGTTGTCCGCCTCGAACCGCTGCTTGTTTTCGTGGAAGGCGTCGATACCGATCGCCACGGAGAGCATGACGATGATGAGGCTGAGTGTAAGAAGGAGCAACTGCTGGAAGCCCATGACAACGACGTGGTAATTCTTAAAGGGGATTTTGTATGTTGACTTCCCCAAAACCGATGCCAACCGCTACAAGCGCTTGTTTTGTCTCAAAATGAGAAATAAGCCGACGCGGAAGACGCTACGGCCACTCCATCCAGTTGAGTCGATATGAGAACCTTTCGTCTGCCACCGATTGCACTAGTCGGCGTGCTGCTTTTTGTTGTCGCCTGCTCCGAAGCCCCTGCACCACCTGCCGCATCGTTTGTGTTACACAATGCCAATATTTACACCGTCGATGAGGCTGTGCCGCGTGCTGAGGCGATGGCGATTGTTGATGGGCGTGTAGCGTTGGTGGGCACCGAAGCCGATGTGTTGGCAGCGCACCCCGATTTGTCGAAGCTCGATGCCGGTGGGCGGACGGTGTTGCCCGGCCTGATTGATGCGCACGCGCACCTGATGAACCTCGGCATCGGCATGCTGCAAGCCGATTTGGTCGGGGCTGATTCGCTGGGCGAAGTCCTGACGCGGTTGCAAGACTTCGAGGCTACACTGCCAGACAGTGCATGGCTGATTGGGCGTGGCTGGGACCAAAACGACTGGCCCGTCAAGGAATTCCCTTCGCGTGCCGACCTCGATGCCTACTTCCCCGACCGCCCCGTGTGGCTCACGCGCATCGATGGGCATGCGGCATGGGGCAACAGTGCCGCGATTCGTGTTGCAGGCGAAGAGCGGGTCCGCACAGCACCCAACCCAAGGGGCGGCTTGATTATGCGCGATGCGCGCGGCGAGCCGACGGGCATTTTCGTGGATGCGGCGATGGATATGATCGAGCAATACCAGCCTGAGCTTCTGCCTGAGCAGTACGAACAGGCCTTGCAGTTAGCCATTGGCGAGACGAAGCGGATGGGGCTGACGGGCGTGCACGAAGCCGGTGTCACAGCCGAGATTGTTGACCTCTACCAACGCGCCATCGATGCTGACACCTTCGACATTCGCCTCTATGCCATGGTCGGGGGGCGGGGCGAGGCGTTCGATGCCTACTGCAACCAGCACATCATGGATTACGGCGATAAGCTGACCGTCCGCTCGGTGAAATTCTACATGGACGGCGCGCTTGGCAGCCGTGGCGCTGCCCTCAAAGCCAGCTACTCCGATGATCCTGGCAACGTGGGGCTGCTGATGCAGGAGCCCGTGCCATTCGCCGAAGATGTCGCCGACGCTGCCGCCTGCGGCTATCAGATCAACACCCACGCCATCGGGGATCGGGGCAACGAGGTCGTGCTCGATGGCTACGCCAGCATCAACGAGCCCGATGGCCGCCATCGCGTGGAGCATGCCCAAGTCGTCGATGTGGTCGACATCCCGCGCTTTGCTGAACTCGGCCTCATCGCCTCCATGCAACCGACGCATGCTACCAGCGACATGTACTGGGCCGAGGCCCGCGTCGGCCCAATCCGCATCCGAGGCGCATATGCATGGCGCACCTTCCTCGATCAGGGCACCGTCGTGGCCTTTGGCTCCGACTTCCCCGTCGAACGCGTCAACCCGATGTTGGGCTTCTTCGCTTCTGTGGCGCGGCAAGACGCCGAAGGTTGGCCGGAAGGCGGCTGGTACCCCGAGCAGCGCCTCACCCGCGAAGAGACACTGCGCGCCTTCACGTTGGACGCTGCCTACGCCGCCTTTCAGGAAGACCAATTGGGTTCACTGACGCCCGGTAAACATGCTGACTTCGTCATTTTGGACCGCGATGTGATGACGGTGCCCGACGACGATGTGCTTGCCACGCAGGTTATTGCAACCTATATCGGTGGCGAAAAAGTCTACGGAGAATAGCGGCACAACGCAGGACTAAAAAATAATGTCCGTTGCGTTTATGGTGGCCGTGAATGGGACGATACCAAGGGTGCATACTGGTATCCCCGTTCCCCAACGCCAATGCAACTCGCTACGTTTACCTACGCTTCAGCCCGCGGCTGGTCCGTCGATGCGTTTCCTGCGCTCGACAGCCCCGAGACGCTCGTCCTTGTCTTTGGATCTGCTGATCACACACAAGATCTTCGTCCCTTTCGAGACGTACGTGCGGCTTATCCACGTGCCTGTCTGTTGGGCTGTTCAACGGCTGGCGAAATTGTTGATTCGTCGATTTGCGACGAGACCTTAGTCGTTGCTGTGGCGCGTTTTCGCCGAACTACCTTACGCTTGGCGTTTGCTGAGACGGCGGGGGATACCGAGCAGGCAGGTGTTGCAATCGCGGAGCAACTGATGGGTCCAGATCTGCGTGGTGTCTTCGTGCTCTCCGATGGTCATAGCGTGAATGGCAGTGGCTTAGTCCGTGGACTAAACCACGTCCTACCACGCAATGTGGTCGTCACGGGTGGACTCGCGGGTGATGGTGCGCGCTTCGAACGTACGTGGGTGCTACGCGGCGGCATGCCGATTACCAATGGGGTTGGAGCCGTCGGCCTGTACGGAGATCATGTACGGGTTGGGCATGGGACCAAAGGGGGGTGGGATCTTTTTGGGATCGAACGCCGCATTACCCGGGCAGAGGGTAATGTCCTCTATGAATTAGACGGCAAACCTGCGCTTCAACTCTACAAGCGTTACCTCGGCGACCGCGCAGCACAGCTTCCGTCATCAGCCTTACGTTTCCCCTTAGCCGTGCGCGACCACGTCAACAAAGGCAAGCAGGTGGTGCGTACCGTGCTTGCTGTTGATGAGGACGCTAATTCGATGACCTTCGCGGGCGACATGCCGATCGGTGCCTACGCCCAACTCATGCATGCTAGCTTCGATCGTTTGGTCGACGGGGCACACGAGGCAGCGCAGATGACCGCACGTGTGTGTATGGAGGATCGGCGACCCGGCCACAATCTGTCCCCAACACTTGCGATTGCTATCAGTTGTGTAGGGCGCCGATTGGTCTTGGGTGAGCGGTGCGAAGAAGAATTGGAAGCTACACTCGATGTACTCCCCAACGGTACGCGACAAATAGGTTTTTATTCCTATGGCGAGATTGCACCGTACTCGACTGGGGCATGCAACCTGCATAACCAAACGATGACGCTCACCACGATTACGGAGTCCTGCGTATGAACCACCGCGTCTTGCTTCGACAAATGCGCCACTTGGCGCTCAATGCCGATACGCCGCCCAGCGCCGAACAGTGGACGGCCTTTCTCGCGCGAGTCGAGCAATCGTACCACGATGCTGATCAAGATCGCTACTTACTAGAGCGCTCGCTGGCGTTGACGTCAGAGGAAATACACGACCTCAAGGCCAGCCTCGAAAGCCGTCTGCAGGGCGAACTAGACCGTTTGCGTGCTATGGTAGGAGCGATAGGAGCGGGCGTCTGCTTACTCGATGCTCATGCGCAGGTACAGTCATTCAACCCAGAGGCGGAGCGTTTACTCGGTTACCGTTCCGCCGAAATTGTCGGGCAGGAGCTTGAAGACCTGGTCTTTACGCGCATGCCTGCTGGAAGTGATCCGGCCAACCTGTTGACTAGCATCGAAGCCCGCACGCCTGTCAGTGAGAAGATGGCTTGGTTTCGGCGGAAAAGCCAAGAACTCTTTCCGGTATCGTATACCATGACCCCCGTGGTAGAAGGGGAGCAACTCATGGGAGCTGTTCTCATCTTTCTCGACGTTTCTGACCAAGTGGAGGTGCAGAGTCGCCTTCAGCATTCCGTCTCCCTGCTTCAGTCAACCCTTGAAGCAACGGCTGATGGCATTCTCGTGTTGGATCAGAACCAGAACCTCGTAGACTTCAACCACAAGTTTGTCGAGATGTGGGCGATTCCGGAGGGAGTCGTGGAGGCACGGGAGATGAAGGCCTTTCGGTCGCATGTGGTGCGGCAACTTACCAACACCAAGGCATTTTTCAACCTCATTGCGAATGTTACGACCCAGCCCAATACGGCAAGCTGCGAGGAACTAACG
>CAYYHN010000142.1:0-8615 GCA_964471245.1 uncultured Rhodothermaceae bacterium
GAGAATGGGAGAATGGGAGAATGGGAGAATGGGAGAATGGGAGAATGGGAGAATTTAGCGCCTTCCTTCGTCTTCCCAAACACCCCAGCCTACCCACACCACCCAAACTCCCCGAACTCCTCAAACATCCCCCCTTCCCTCTGCGTCGAAAACTTTGTTTCTTCGTGTCCTCCATTCTTCGATTCGTGAGCGCACGCGAACCCCATGAGCCAGACCTTCCGCGCCCTGAAGGGCATGTTCGACATTTTGCCGTTTGAAAGCACCTCGGGTGGCGAAGCCATTCCTAGCTCGGCGGCGTGGCAACACGTCGAGGCGACGGTGCGGGAGGTGATGGCGCGCTACAACGTGCACGAGATTCGCACGCCCGTGATGGAGGCGACGGACTTAATTGCGCGCGGCATTGGGCAGTTTACGGATATCGTCTCGAAGGAGATGTTTGCATTTGCGCGTGGCAAGGAGCACTACGTCTTGCGACCCGAGATCACGGCTCCGGTGATGCGTGCGTACTTGGAGCACAACATGGCGCAGCGCGGTGGTGTCCAGAAGCTGTTCTACATCGGCCCCTGCTTCCGCGCCGAGCGGCCACAGAAAGGACGCTACCGCCAGTTCCATCAGTTTGGTGCGGAAATCATCGGCACCGACGACGCCCGCGCCGACGTGGAGGTGATCGCCATCATGGAAGCCGTGTATCGTGCGTTTGGCATCGAAGACATGGTACTGCGCCTGAACACCTTGGGCGAACCGGACGACCGTGAACGCTACAAAGCCGCACTGCAAGCCTATTTCGCGCCCTACGCGAAGGATCTCACCGAAACGAGCAGGCAGCGCCTCGAACGCAACCCGCTCCGCATCTTGGATACCAAGGTCGAGAACGAACGCGCCCTACTTGCCGAAGCGCCACGCCTCATCAACTTCGTGGACGACGCCAGCCGCAGTCACTACGACGAAACCCAACTGCTGCTGACCGACCTTGGCATCCGGTACGTCGAAGACCCGTTCCTTGTGCGCGGCCTCGACTACTACACGCGGACGGCGTTTGAATTACAAAGCGACAGCCTCGGTGCACAGAGTGCCCTTGCAGGCGGCGGCCGCTACGACCTGCTTGCCAAAGAAGTCGGCAGCAAGAAGCCCGTACCTGCTGTGGGCTTTGCTGCAGGCATGGAACGCCTGTTCATCGCCCTGCGCGCCCAAGGCACCGCTCTACCCGAAGCACCGCGCCCCCATGCGTTCTTCGTCGCCCTCGACGACGAGGCGCGGCGCTGGGCTGTCGGCGCAGCACAGCGGCTTCGGGATGCAGGCCTGCGGATTGGTACCGACCTAAAGGGCCGCTCGATGAAAGCCCAGATGCGTGAGGCCAATCGCCAAAATGCACCTTTTGCCATCATTGTCGGCAAAGACGAACTGGCGACACAAACGGTGCAAGCGAAAGACATGGCCGCCTCGGAACAGCATGGCGTGCCGATGGACGAACTGGCGACTTGGCTTGCTCAGCGCGCTTAAGCTTCTTTGCCGGATCAATGCCCTGCGCAGTGGGTATGCCACTCCGCCCTACCTGCTCTGCCAGCCGCGAGCAGCCAAGGCCGTGCGCGGGAGTGGCATCAATCAGTCGCTTCCGCGCCTTCACGCTCTCATCGATTAAGACACAACTATGATGAAACGACTGACAGGGGCTGTCCTGCTGTGTGGCCTCTTAGCCATGCCAGCATTAGCCCAGTATACCACTGCCGAGGAAGTCCTCCGCGCCAACATCGAAGCTACCGGCGGCATGGAAGCTTGGGAAGCCGCAACAGGCGTCTATCAAGTGACCGAAATCACGATGGAAATGGGCGATAACATGATGATGATGGAACGCCAAAGCTGGCAAATGCAGTCTGGCTATAAGCTTGAGATGATGACTTCTGAGATGTTTCCAGGCCCCATCATGACGTACATCACGCCAGAAGGCGGCTTCTCCACCAGCCCCATGGGCCGAGAAGAATTCGCAGACACATCAAAGGCTGTCGCCGATGCCAAGCGGCACTTCAAAGAAGAAATCGCTTTGCTCCAAGATTCTGACGCGCCAGAAATGACGCTTGAAACAGGAGACTTTGATGGTACACCCGTCTACATCGTCGGAATTGCTAGCGACCCGCCGAGCAAACGCTTCTATGACCAAGAAACACTCCTTTTGCTAGGCATTGAAATAACACCACCGGAAGGTGAGCCAGCACGCTTGTATATCGACGACTACCGCGACGTCGGTGGGCTGCAAATGCCATTCTTCCAGTCTGTGGATATCATGCAACAGGGCATGGAAATGACGCAGTCTATGGTCATGACCGAACAGGAAATCAACCCCAGCATCACGCCAGAGGAGTTGGAAGCCAAAGCCAACAGTGAAGGCAGCAACTAAAAAGTTTCGCTTCTCATTTTGACGAAAGACGCCGTCGATGCTCCTGCATGGTCGGCGTCTTTCGCTTTTGAGTACGTTTTTTCTTTGCCTCCTTTTCTTTTTGGTGCACGTGCCTCAACGCAGCGTTCTAGCAGCAAAGCATTCCAAAGGAATGCGATTCTCAAGACTGCATCGCCATTGAAAGTCGCACCATATGCTTACTTTGCTTTTGGCACCGTATCGCTGCATATTAAGGCCTCGTATCGCTCTCCATAAGCAACCTGACGACTATGGCACTCGCAAAAGTTATTGAAGTGATCGGAGAAGGTAGTTCGGTCGAGAACGCCGTTGAAAACATCGCGGCAGAAGCCTCCAAATCGCTCCGCGATGTACGCAGCATCTACGTGGATGGCATCAAGGCATGGGTAAAAGACGGTGAAGTGCAAAGCTACCGTGTCAATGCCAAAGTGACGTTCGTGCTCGACGACAGCGACGACACCTAAGGACTCGGCTTTCCCTTGTATGCCACCGTCCCTCGTTTTGCTAGGTACGATGGTGTTAAGGCAGTGCCCTCCACAGTATGCGGCAGGGCGTTATCTTTGCCAGAACCTTTGCCCACATGCCTCGTTGGACGCTCCCGATATTGCGCGTGTGTTAATAGCGAGAATCCCCCATGAATCCACTTGCTGATGACTGGTCTGCTGTACTCGACCAGCCCGGCACCGTTTGGCTCGACACCATCCGTGGCGAACCGGGCGAAGCGGCCTCGCTACTCTTCACCAATCCGCACCGCCTCATCACGGCCCACGACCTCGCTGACGTCCCTAACGCGCTTGCTGCACTCGATGATGCCGTCGCCACAGGCTACCACGTAGCAGGCTTTATGAGTTACGAGGCGAGCGCGGCGTGGCTACCTGGTCTCGTAGCATCCGATTTACCAGCTACGCCACTGGTTTGGTTTGGCGTCTATGATGCACCGCGCCGCCTCACCCCAGAAGAAGTGGCGGCGGCTATGTCGAACCCAGCCCCTGCACCACTCTCGCAGGCCAACTTTGGCTGGACGCCCGATGCCTACACCGCACGCATCGATGCCATCAAAAACCTAATTCGCGAAGGCGAAGTATACCAAATCAACTTCACGGGCCCGATCACCTTCGACCTAGGCGGTGCACCGCGCGATCTTTTCGCTACGCTACGTCAAACACAACGTGTTGCCTATGGGGCTTGGATCCGCACGAAGGATACGACAGTGGTTTCGCTCTCGCCGGAGTTATTCTGGGGCCGCGATGACGACCGCATCTATACGCGACCGATGAAAGGCACGGTCCGGCGTGGTCGCACGCTGGAAGAGGATACCGTGCTTCGCGAATGGCTTGGGCGCGACGAAAAGAGCCGCGCAGAAAACCTGATGATCGTCGATCTGCTGCGCAACGACTTGTCTATGTGTTGCGAGCCGGGCTCGGTGCAAGTCCCCGCGCTGTTTACTGTAGAAGCATACGAGACACTGTTCCAGATGACCTCGACGGTGGAAGGCCGCCTCGTGCCAGACATCCAGTACGCCGACCTCTTCAAAGCACTATTTCCTTGCGGCTCGGTTACCGGCGCACCAAAGTTGCGAGCGATGCAGCACATCGCTAAACTGGAAGCCCAGCCACGTGGCGTCTATTGCGGCACCATTGGTTACATTACACCAGCGGCACGGGCGCGCTTCAGCGTCGCCATTCGCACAGCAGTTCTACGCGAGCAAACCGACGGCTCATGGCACGGCACGATGGGCACAGGCAGCGGCATCGTCTGGGACTCGGACGCTACGGCGGAATACGAGGAGTGCAGACTCAAGGCCCAGTTCCTGACGGCACCGCCACCTGCCCAAGAATCCTTCCGCCTCATCGAAACGATGTGCTGGCAGGACGGCATCCGTCTGCTCGACCGCCATATCCAGCGCCTCGCCGACTCGGCGGTGTACTTTGGCTTCCCATTCGATCCAACAGCCCTTCGCCACCGGATTCATGTAGCTACGGCAACTTTGACCGAAGGCACCCGCCACAAAGTGCGCGTAACGCTTGGAGCCGACGGCGTCCCTAGCTTGACCGTCTCACCACTACCGCCTGCGTCAACCGCCCCCCTCCGCCTCACCATCGCCCGCGAGCGCATCGACAGCCACGACGTGTTCTTCTACCACAAGACGACACGACGCACGACCTACGAAACGGCCTACGATGCGGCCCAAGCCGCTGGTTTCGACGAGGCGATCCTGCTCAATGAGCGGGGCGAGTGCTGCGAAGGCACCCGCAGCAACCTGTTCATCAAGCGCAAAGACGGTACATTTATGACACCACCGGTCGCGGCTGGCCTGCTACGCGGCGTCTACCGGCAGCATTTACTGGCCTCGCTACCTCGCGTCGAGGAGCGCACGCTCTACCCGCGTGACCTGCTTACTGCTGAGGCGCTCTATGTCTGCAACGCTGTTTGGGGCGTGCGACGTGGCCTCCTTACACCCTCGACAGCCTTTGCAGAAGCCGAAACCACACAGTCGGCACCGCTCGCGTAGGCACTCGCCATCTTGACTGGGCAACGGTGTACGTTGCCGCGCCCTCTCACTGCAAACCCCACCCTGCCGATGCTTCCCCTTGATCCTGAACGCTACCGCGTCCCATACAACGCGTCGTTTTCACTCAGTGAGCGCATCCCCAACGATACCCAAGGCTGGACCGACGAATCTGCTGCGGACGACCTGTTTGACACGAACCGAAAGCGCCTTGCCAGGCTGCAAGAGCGCCTCTATGCCGAGCACAAGCAATCGCTGCTCATCGTGCTGCAAGCGATGGACACCGCTGGCAAGGACAGCACGATTCGTAACGTCACCAAAGGCATCAATCCGCAAGGCTGCCACGTCGTTAGCTTCAAGGCTCCAAGCAAACGCGAGCTCGCACACGACTTCCTATGGCGCGTGCATCAGCAGACCCCGGGGAAAGGGCACATCACCATCTTCAACCGCTCGCACTACGAGGACGTACTCATCGTGCGCGTGCACGGCTGGGCTTCGCCGGACCTGATCGAGAAACGCTACCAGCATATCAATGATTTCGAACGGATGCTAGCCGACCACGGCACGCGGATTGTCAAGATCATGCTGCACATCTCGAAAGACTACCAGCGGCAACGGCTCGTCCGGCGACTCAAACGCCCTGACAAGCACTGGAAGTTCAACCCGGGTGACCTGAAAGAGCGCGCCCGCTGGGACGACTACATGGCTGCCTACGAAGCAGCGTTGCAAAACTGCTCGACACCCCATGCCCCGTGGTACGTCATCCCCGCCGAGCAGCGCTGGTTCCGCAACCTCGTCATCAGCCAACTCCTTGTCGATACGCTGGAAGCGATGAACCCACAGTTCCCACCGCCAGACTTCAACATCGCTGACTATCCGCCGGAGAGCATTATTTAGCGTTGAATGGAAGAAACGAGGAATCGACGCAACGAGGCAGAGGCGTTTTTTACGGCCATCCTCGACACTTCGCCGCTTCGATTCTTCGTCTCCTCAAGCTTGGACAAGCAGGGCCAAACTTGGGTTCGCTACTTGAACCCACGCTCCAACTGGGGATTCTGATTGTATTGCGTCGATTGACCTTTGGGGATGGTAATCCATTGCCAATCGCGTTCCTGCGCCATGCGCGCTAGCAGCACCATCTGGCCGACGTGGTACGCGAGGTGCGCCATCGACCTGGCGAGTGCACCATGTACAGGCCATTCTTGCCCACGGATGGTGATGAGCCGCGTCATGTCGTCTTCAGAGAGGTTGCCCAGTGTGCCATCGAGCACGTCCCATGCTTCGGCCCACATCTGATCGACCTCGGCACGGGTGTAGGTGCGCGTGCGAAACTCCTCGTCGCGGTGCCGCCACGGTTTCTCGCCGTCGCTAGTCAGAAAGTCGGTGAAACGCGATTTCAGGTTACCCGACAGATGCCGCACAAGCATGGCCATCGAGTTGGCGTCCTCGTAGGGGATGGCGTTAAGGTCGTCGTCAGAGACTTGCCCCAATGCCTTCTCGGCAATGAGGCGGTAGCGTTGGTATTCGGTGAGGTAGGAACTAAGCATTGGAACGAGTGGAATGTACAAGATGTTTGGGAATTGGATTCACAAACAGCCTCTAAGAGGGCGTTGAGGTTTTGGATTCGCAGGCGAGCGGCGTGAGATGGCGAGGACAGCCGGGCGCGTTTTGTGAGTTCGTAGCAGCGCTACGGGCACGCAAAAGAAGCCGGGATAGACCGCCAGATCACCTCGCGCAGCCCGAAGTCAGAATCCTCAACGCCCTCTAACTATTTCATAGGCTGCTATCATGTGGAGAGGATTGCAAGGCCGATAGCCAATGGTTGACATATTCCAAGTAGTCACTTCTAATCCAACTTGTTTCAGCGTTAAACAAGGCGTGCCCAGCACCGTCAAACTGCTTGAGCTCAATGGATAAATCAGTTTGCTCACGTAACAGCATATGAATTCGCTCCTGACTGCGTTCAACCGGTACATTTTGGTCCTGCCCAGCAAAAATTTTCAACACTGGCACCCTCGACTTAGCCATTAATGGCAGCGGATCAAAGTTTCCATTTTTATCCCACCATATTTTCCTCTTACCCCTTACCCGCTGCGCAAAAACAAGTGAAAGAGGATGAGCCATAACCTTAGGTACGCCAGAACTTATCATCTCATTCATGATTTCGAATTCGACTTGCTCGTTGGGCGTAGTAGAAGAACCTACCACATCAACGACGAAATCAACGGTATGCGCATGCTGATTTAGCAGGTGACTTATCCATCCTCCTTGAGACAGTCCAATCACGCCAATTTGCTCAAACGATGACGCGTTATTCTCATTCAAATAGACAATGGCCGCTTCCGTGTCACGAGCAAAGTCGCTGAATGATGCGGTATGCCATTCACCTCGGGACTTGCCACATCCCCTTTTGTCCGGAAGCAAAACCACATAGCCTTGTCGAGCAAGGTAATCGGCTTGATACATGTACCAAAAATTATTGCGATCACTTATGCCCGAACCGTGAATAAACACAACAGCTGTAGACTTAGCATTCGTATAAGGCTCCAACAGCAAACCGGTCAACCTAACGTCACCACTCCAGTATTCAATTTCTTTTTGGTTATAAAACAGGCTGTCTACTCGCACCAAGTCTAAGTTGGTTCTAGAGGTATTTATGACCAATCTTTGCGTTGAATCAGACGGATTAAAGCTAAAAATTGCTTCTGTCGTCTCCTTGTTACCATCCGTGTCAAAATCAGAATCCGTGATGGCATGAAGCCTTAAGCTTTTCAGGTTGCTGCGCAGGGAATCAAAATAGTTTACCTGTAGGCCTGTTTTTGCAGACCAAGTAACTTGGTAGTACTCGTCGTTAGGTGTTGCATACCAGCCAACCTTTGAATCAAGTTCAACGGCTTCTTCGGTTACATAGTCGTACGCAACTTGTTCTTGCTTAGGAGGAATGAAATAAAGGCCCAACAAGACAAGTACGGCAAGGAGACATAGCACAGCTATGCCTTGAAGTGACTTTTTAATCATGTCTAAGATGCTCGTGCGCGTTGTGCCTTTCGTGATGACTCAAACAGGCTTTAGGTTAAGAGGCTTCGGCTGCACGCCCCAATGAGCAGTAGCCTCATCGGCAGCTACGCTATAAAAGCTTTGCAGTCTATATCGAGTAGTACCTTATCGACTTGCTCGCCCCACCATCTACCTGAAAACACGCAGTGCAGTAGTACAAGGTCAAGGCTATTTTTGACATCCCCGATGATTACCATCACCACTCCCCTATTTCTTCCTGAAACACACCCGCTACCCTACCAGTTCAGAAGCCATCTATCAGCGAGCTCTGCGCCCTCATTCCCTCACGTTCCCTTTTCTCAATCCCCGTGCCAGCAACGAGCCTTCCTTTCGACCGAACCCATCCGCAGTGGACCGACTGGCGGAAGCAGATGCGACACCGCATCCATGATATCGAGGCCTTGCAGGCGTATATCACACCGACAGCTGACGAGGTACAAGCGATTGCCGAGACGGCAGGCATCTTTCGGTGGAACATCACGCCGTACTACGCCAGCCTGATGGACCCGCACGACACGGGGTGCCCGATTCGCAAGCAGGTGGTCCCCCGCATGCACGAGCTAGCTCCCGACCTCATCGGTGTTGTCGATCCGCTGGAGGAGGTGGCGCATTCGCCCGTCAATAACCTGATTCCCGACT
>CAYYHN010000143.1:0-8567 GCA_964471245.1 uncultured Rhodothermaceae bacterium
CAGCGGGCACGTATCAACTTATTGCCTCGCGTGATGGCTACGCACAGTCACAACCGCGTCCATTGACCATAGTCGGGCCTTCGGAAACCGTGCAGCTTGCGATGATACAGCAGACCTCTCGCTTGCGTGTACGTCTTCGTACGGCTTCTGATGAGCCCGTAGCAGAGCCTATTTCCGTACTCCTGCTCCAAAATGGAACTGCGGTTACGTCCTCAACAACCACCAACCGAGAAGTCACGTTTAGCGCGTTGACGCCAAACGCCGTCTATACCGTGCAAGCCCAAACCATCGAACAACCCATCTTAATCAGCGAGACGAACGTCACGTTGGGGGCAGGTGCAACCCAGCTAACAGAAACCTCACTACAACTAGCTCGGCTGAACACGAGCCTAACTGGACAAACAGGCATAGCCGGTGCCTCGGTCTATCTCTTAGATGTAGCGACCGATGCGCTCGTACGCGTGCTACAGGCGAAACAAGACGGCTCCTTTGCAGCCTCGAACCTGCCCTTGGGGTCGCTCGTCGTGCGTCCGGTTCTGAACGGCGTTGTGTTCTCTCCAGCACAGCGAACGGTATCCATCGCAACAGGCCAAAACGCAGAGGCAACATTTAGTGCCACGGACAGCCGTCGTGAACTACGCATCCGCACATTAACGACAGATGGCCGTGCTATTCCGGACGTGTTGGTGTCTGTGCTTGACCCGGACGAACGGCTTGTTGCATCAGGTCGCACGGATGGGGCTGGCGTACTCGCGGTTCAAGGCTTGGAGCAGAACCAAACATATGCCATACGTATGGTGGACGAGCGCTTCCAAGCTACGCCTGCTAGCATGTCTGAGACGCTAATCGACCCCACTACTGAACTGAGCTTCATCCTCGCTGAAGCCACCACATCTGTTACAGGAACCGTCGTGGATCAACGCGGGCAACGCTTAGATATGGTTGACGTGGTACTTTCAAACACCTCGACGGGCGTCACCTCTCGCACAACAACAAGCGACGGCGCGTTTACTATTGCAGCGCTGCCTGTCGGAATGTACATCGCAGTGGCGACATCGCCAGGGTTGCAATCTGCGCCTTTGATGGTGGATGTGCAAGCTGGCACAACACCGCCGCCAATAGAGCTTAGGCTCGATCGAACGGGGGCACAGTTGTTGGGCCTCGTTACCCAAGGTGGCGCAGGCTTAGTGGGCGTGCCGGTCTCCATTTCATCCCGTTTTGAGCTTTCAACCATGACAGGACCCGGCGGGTTGTTTGTGTTTGAAGATGTCCCGATCTCGCAACTGGCAGGCGACTCTCTCGCCTACACATTGCTGATTCAACCGGAAGGCCTTGCTCCCATCCAACGCATTCTCACGCTGCCAACCAACCAAGCCAACGCCACCATCATTCTGCCTGACATCGCGCTGCCCGGTGGCCGCTTGGTTCTGCATGTAACGGATGGCGTTGCACCGCTCTCTGGTGTGCGTACGTTGTTGACGACTGCAACCGGACGAACCATTGAGCAAACAACACGTGCCGATGGTCGTTTCGATACAGGCCGTTCCCTTGATGCAGGAAGCTACTTGGCAGCGTTCACGCAGCCCAATCGGCTCACGCCTTCAGCGGTATCCAGCCGCTTCTCTATACTAACAGATGCCGACGTTGTGGAGCAAACGGTTGCGCTGCCCTACCTCCATGTTCCACGCACTACGTTCGACCCCAATACGACCACACGCATTGCCGTCACCTTTCCTGCGGGTTACGAACCTGGATTTGCAACCATACCGCGAGTGCATGTGCAGAGCAATCCGAATAGCCAACCAGAAACGCTGACAATGACGCGATCAGGCGATTCGTTTTTGGCAGATTTACCTGCTGTTTCGGAGAATGCCTCGTTTACGTATTGGATTGAGGTTGCGGACGGCGTGCAACAACGTACGTACCGATCGGCAGAGATAGCCGTAACCTCTTCGGGCATCGGCGTATTATCCAGCTTAGACGTCACTCCGTTTCAGCAGTCGGTACGCATTCGACCAAGCGATGCCTACATCATTTCAGTTCAAGCACGCGATGGTCAATTTAGCGACTTAAGCGAGCGTTTCGCCGCAGGCAACGGCGCGCTTGCAGTAACCTCGTCGGACCCTTCCTTATCAGCAGAAGCACTTGCAGACTCGAACGGTCTGCAATGGCGTATCGAGGCGTCTGAACCTGGCCAATTTGTACTGACTACCACAGCGCAACTAGGTGATATTCAGCGAAGCATACAGACTATCGTTGAGGTCGTCGAGACTCCTATCACTTCGGTTAAGATTGGCGGTGGGACGCGTCGGCTTGTGAACACTGGCGAAACGCTGCTACTCAATGGCATCGCTGAGACGGTAGATGGGATATCCGTGCTTTTAGGGTCAAATCTGGTTTGGGAGGTAACGCCTTCATCCGTGGCGGACGTCAGTACTTCGGGTGAGGTGTCGATCACCGATTCTCAATTCTTTGGCCCGGTCCAACTTACCCTAAACGATCGGCTTACCGGGCGCTCGGATGAAACAACCATCTCGGTGTTTGCCCGTTTTGATGGCAACGCCAACCTGACGTTGCATGATGGCGCAGGGATGCTCCTCACGCTGCCTGCTGGTGCGATTCCCTTTCCAGCCGAACTAGGCTTGTCGACACCTGCACTTGCCCCAATCAAAGAGCGATTTACGTCTGGTGATGATGCACGTCAGTTTTCTGTGACCTCCATAGCTCGCAAGATCACGTTGCGGGCGGACCGAGCGCTACCGGGTGATAGCCTTCTTATAAGTGGCGCGATCGAATTACCCAGCACAACGGGCCTTGACCTTGCAATTGGCAAACCGTTGATCGGTCGCTATGATACGCGCCTGCTGACGTGGCAGCCACTCCCTTCTGTGCTCCCTAATTCGAGCATGGTTCGCTCTGTAGACGTTCGATTTCTTGGAGAGTACGCGGTATTGCGTGAAAACGAAGTCTTAGGCATCGAACATGCAGCGGTGTTGCCCTCGCCCTTTTCCCCACAAGTTGCACCGCTACGCATCGGCTATTTGCTCACAACCGCTGCACCTCCGGCCTTGGTGAGCATACATATTTACAACATCCGTGGTGATCTCATCCGCACCTTGCTACGAGATGATGTGCAATTTCCCGGGCGCTACGGCAGCCAATCGAGTCCCCGTGAAATCCTTTGGGACGGCCTTACCCAAGAGGGCCAATTAGCCCGCAATGGACGCTACATCATCGAAATAACAGCGCGGGATGCGAATGATGAAGTCCGCGCCTTATTACCGGTCGTATTGATCAAATAGCCGTTTATCTCGTCAAACATTCAGGAATAACGGCTTTATTACGAGATTTATGACGATTTAAACGGGTACAATTCTTACAGATTTGTGTTATTACCATCGGTCGTGTATGTTAAGGTATTGACTACGTAAGGATTTGGCGTGCATTAATTCCCACCTTTGTGCCATGCGTATGCATTCCCCACTCAATCCGTCTTCTCCGACTATACAGCAAGAGCCGAACATGCTGCACAGTCAAGTTGAAGGACCTTCCGTACTGATTATTGATGACGACCGCGTTTTCTGTAGGACGCTTCAATACATTTTGCAGAAAGAGCGGAATTTTACCGTCGCGCGTTGTGAATCGGCTGAAGCAGGAATTGATCACGCCTTATCGATCCAACCCGATCTGATATTCTGCGATCTTATTTTACCCAAACGCTCAGGCTTTGCCGTTGTCAACACCCTAAAATCACATCCTGATACGCGTCACATTCCGATCATTCTGATCACAGGTTCACGCCGTCCTACCAGCGAACGGAAAGCATTAGCGATGGGAGCCGAGTTTTTCCTCGCAAAACCTTTGCGTTACGATTTACTCATGCGCACGGTCGACCAAGCCCTGAATACATGGGCTACACCAGTGGCAAGATCAACTACCGTTGCGTGACGTTCCACGCCTAAAATGCGAGCGCTTCTAGTTCCGACTTCAGTTGTGGAAACTGCGCTTCAAGCCAAGTGATTGGTGTATCCAATCCAGCCGTTTTTCCAGTTGCCGCGATGTGCTCTATCTCTTGGCACACATCTGCATACCCTTGTGCTCCAAACATGGCGCTGCTCGACTTCAGCGTATGTACCGCTTGCTTGAGCAATGGGGCATCAGCAGTAGCATATGCAGTGCGTGCTTGATCGAGGAGTGATAAGGCGTCTTCGAAGTAATCCATGAGCAGTCCCTGAAGGAATGTGGGATCATCCTCGCCACCCAACATGACGTTCAGTTCTTCCAGAACAGCTGAATCTACCAGTTTCTGCCCTGCCTCCGGTAATGCTGCGAAATGGGTGTTCATAACAATTGCTTGACGGTACGCGTTTTCGACTTCCAGCTTCAGAGGCAGTATCGGCTGGCGCAGTCATAAAATTAACCTAAGTGTGCTCTGCTCCCACCATTTCGGTTATTTGTTGACGAATCAAGACGTAATTGGCGGGTACAACATGTAGCAGAGGATCGCCTGCGGCTAGGCCAAGAACACATGCGTCACACCCGGACCGCCTTGGTCCCAAGGTGCGTCTTCGTAGTGGGAAATGTCCTTGCGCGTAGCAAGATACGACTGAATCGCCTGTCGAAGGGCGCCTGTCCCTTTTCCATGGACGATTTCAAGCTCGTTCAGATTAGCAGACAAGGCTTGATCCACCAATCGCTGCACAGCAGCCACGGCTTCGTCGGCACGCTGCCCACGTAGATCCAAGCGTTGTTCCACCCGTTTCAGACTCGTTGCGTCGGCCGTTTGCACTTGGCGTACCACCACTTGCTGGCGCTTCGGCCCGCCCACTTTGCGCAATCGCTTGAGTTTGACGCGCATTTTCATTTGCCCAGCCGCAATGACCGCTTCTTTCCGGTCAAGTTCGAGCACCTCAGCCGACGTGGAACCGTCGTCCAACACAACTTGGTCGCCTACACGGATCGAACCTGCTACACGATTAGGAGGTGTGCCCTCAGCCGTACGATCGCCGCGCCCACTTTCACGTCGCCGCTCTTTGCGCGCACGTCGCGCTTTTTTACGCGAGAGCGCGGTCTGGCTTTCCTCAACCGTTTCTTTGAAGGCGGACAACGTCTCACGCGCCAACTTGGTCGCTTCTTTCTCGGCGGCGGCCTCTTTGATTTCTCGAATCGTACGCTCAACCTGCGCATTCGCTTCTTGCACGATTCGGGCGGCTTCATCCAACGCTTGACTGCGAATGCGATCCGCCTCGTTTTGAAGCTTTTGATTGCGCCCTTCGAACGAACGCCGGGTATGCTCGGCTTTTTTCAGCGCTATTTGGCTTTCAGCAAGCTGGCGGACCAGCGTTTCATTGCGGCGTTCGAAGGAAACAATGAGATCTTCTAAGGCCGTTTTCTGATTCCCGACCAAGGCGCGGGATCGTTCGAGCAACGCAGCGTCTAAACCAATGCGTTCTGCAATCTCGAACGCATACGATGAGCCGGGAATGCCGGGGCGAAACCGATAGGTAGGGCTTAATGTGGCCTGATCGAACGCCATCGACCCATTGGCGACCTTCGGATGTTCGTGGGCGAACACCTTAAGCGTGCCGTGGTGGGTTGTTGCCATGGTACATACATTCCGTGCAGCCAGCTCTTCGAGAATTGCCTGCGCAAGCGCACCGCCTTCTGCCGGATCGGTACCCGTCCCCGCTTCATCCATCAACACCAAAGAATGCGCGTCTGCGTGGGCGAGCATGTATTTCAAATTGGTGACATGCGAGCTAAACGTCGACAGGTCGTCTTCCATCGATTGCTCATCGCCAATATCGACGATCAGGTGCGAAAAGAGGCCAATGCGCGAAGTAGGATCGGCGGGAATGGGCATGCCATAGGCAACCATCAATACCGAGAGCGCTACGGTCTTCATCGCTACCGTTTTGCCGCCAGCATTCGGTCCTGTGATCAATAAACAGGGCTGCTCTCCACCCAGATCGAGTTGCAACGGCACTACTGCACGGGCAGCCGTTGGATTTCGCTCTAAAAAGTGAAGTTGCAAGGCTGGGTTGCGTGCCGCTTTCAACACGACGACGGGCTCTGCGACCACCTCCGGTACATGCGCATCGAGTGAACGTGCGAGCCGCGCCTTTGCATAGAGCAAATCAAACTGCCCGAGCACGTTTAGATTAGCATCAAGCGCAGCGCGTTTACTCCGAATGTGTCCGGTAGCGGCCCGGAGGATCCGCTCTATTTCACGGTGTTCTTCTAATTCAAGCTCGCGCACCTCATTGTTGAGTTCGAGGCTTGCTGCTGGCTCGATGTACACCGTCTGCCCCGTGGAGGAGGCATCATGGACGAAGCCTTTGATCTTGCGTTTCGCCTCGGCTCGCACCGGGATTACCATGCGCCCATTACGAAGCGTGGGTTGTTCTTCGGTAGCATAGCCCCGACCGGTAGCATCACGGAGCGCCCGCATCACGCTATTACGCAGGGCGTTTCGTTGCTGCACAAGTGCCCTGCGAATACGCCGCAGTTCTGGGCTCGCGCCGTCTTTGATCCGGCCTTCGTCGTCGACTAAACTGCTGAGATGCTTTTCAAGGTCTTGGGTGCTCGTCAGTCGCGCAGCAAAGCGCTGAAGCTCGGGATACTTCTCAGTTCGGTTGACGAAATAGGTGCGTAGCAATCGAGCCGTCCGCTGTACACGCAGCACAGCCAACAATGCGTCTGGTGGCACCAAGGCATCTTGTGGTGCCGCCTGACGCAATACGCTTCGGATATCTAGCAGGTCATGAAACGGTACCGGATCGTCGAAGCGAACGGCTTGCACCAACTCATCGACGCGGGTTAGCTCAGCGACGACCGTCTGCAACGTTGATGCGGGCTGCATGGCAGCGAGTGCATCTTGTCCTAATGCACTCATAAGCGCCTCTTGCAAGAACGCCGGCAGCACATCAAACCCAGTTTTTTCTTCCAGAGAAGCTTCTGGATATTGCTTCATGTCTTCAATCCGAATCGTTTACGCAGCGACTCAGTTCGACACAGAATGGTCGCCAATGTTCAATGATCTTGGAGCCGCCTCTACACACGCATGCTGCCCTACGATGGCATCTGCCAAGACGGTATTGCGCACGGTAGCGTTTGCAAACAGTATGGCATCACGCACCACGGCATGTTCCACGACTGCTCCGGCTTCAACCGAGACGTTGGGCCCAATCACTGCATTGCGAATCTGCGCGCCGGGACCAAGATAGACGGGCTGAATCACCACACTGTCCATCACCTCGGCTTTGTGGGTATCGGTTTGCTCTTTGGCGAGGATGATGGAGGTAGTCTCCTTTAGCGCTGGAATGGTCCCGCAGTCCAGCCATGCTGTTACTGAAGCCGTGGTAAAGATTTTGTCTTGATTCAGCATGCGATCAAACGCATCTGTCAGTTGGTATTCGCTACCATGTCCAGTAATACCATTGTCCATCAAATACTCGATGGCAGCCTTCAAGACGCTCAATTCTTTGACATAATAAATACCGACAAGCGCCTCATTCGAAATCAGCTCTTTCGGTTTCTCAACAAAAGCTTTGATACGTTCTCCATCGCGCACCGCAACACCAAAACGGCTTGGATCCTCAACATGCATCACCCATGCAATAACGTCTTTACCATCTAACTCAAAGTTAGGATCCATTTCAAAAAGCGTGTCTGCAAAAACAGTGATACCCGGGCCATCGAGGTATTCATGTGCTGCATAAACTGCATGAGCAGTACCTAGGGGCTTTTCTTGAACTGCAAAATGGGCAATTATATCATGTTTAGTACATATATCAGAGAGCTGTTTACGCACAGTATCTCCAAAATCTGGACCTAACACAAAGACGGCTTCGCTAAATCCACCGGGGATAACTTTATTAAACGCATCAATAATCCGCTCTACCATACTCTTTCCCAACACGTGCAACAATGGCTTGGGCGTGACATGGGAATGCGGACGAACACGGGTACCACGACCCGCCATAGGAATAATCAGCTTCATAACTCTTGAATCAAATGGTGTAGTTTCGAATGGCTATCCTGACCAATTTTCTGGCCGACTAAGATACCAGAATTGCTTAATCATCGAGTTCGAATGGCTTGAATACAGATTATTTCTGTGTCAAAAAGGTCGTTTTAGCGTGTAACTTTACCGTTCTTCCAACTTTTGCAGCCATCGCTTCGTCCAGCGGTAACATTTCATGACACTTGCTGACAATTTTCAGGAGCGTTGTGGCATCAAGCTTGGAAACGGCATCAACATCTTTCGTATGATTCCTCATCAACAACCGATACATACCATGCGTACTCGTCTCTCTATTTTTTCGCTTTCCCTTCTTTTGGCACTTGGCAGTTTTTCCGGATGTGCTTCCACATCAAACACAGGCAAAGGCGCAGCAATTGGTGGCGCAGCGGGTGCCATTTTAGGAGGCGCGCTTGGCAGCCGCTCGGACAACACCGGTAAAGGAGCCATCATCGGCGCAACGCTGGGTGGTGCGGCTGGCGCAATTATTGGCCGCCAAATGGATAAGCAAGCGGAAGAGTTAGAAGAACAACTCGACAATGCA
>CAYYHN010000144.1:0-8557 GCA_964471245.1 uncultured Rhodothermaceae bacterium
CCAGCAGCGACCCGCCGCCCACCGGCATGGCCTCCACCAGCACCTGATCGAGCCCCGTCTTCTGCATCCCGAGGCCAAGCGCGATCCCGCCTGCAATCAGCATGAGGATGTGCCATTCGAGTGAGTTGTAATCTTTCCGTCCAATCAGACCCGTCGCGGTGAAAGCTACTGCAGGCACCATCGCAACGACGGCTGTGGGCAACCCGTGTACTTTGTCGGTGAGCCAGAGGAGAATCGTGATGGCTATCACAACGACGACAAACCAACCTGTACCGTTGATCGGCGACTCTACGGGCTGGAGCACCACGTCGGCGGAGGCTTCCGAGCGGAAGAAGGTGGTCAGCATTAGCCATGAAATGGCAAGCAGCGCCAGCATCAGCGGCAGCGCGATGAGGACCCAGTCGAGGAATCCGATGGCGTACCCGGCCTGATTCAAGAAGGCCACGGCCACCGCGTTCGGCGGCGAAGCGATCGGGGTACCCATGCCACCAATGTTGGCAGCGAACGGGACGCTAAGCACCAAGCCTTTACGCAGCCGATCGCCCGGTGGCAACTGCGCCAGCATCGGGATGACAAGCGTAATCATCATGGCAGTCGTCGCGGTGTTGCTCATCCACATCGAAAACGCTGCGGTGATGAGCATCATGCCAAGCATGACGTTGGTCGGCTTGCCACCGAAGAGTTTCAGAATCAAGCCAGCCAGCGCCTTGTCGACGCCCTCTCTGATAGCGGCTTGGGCCATCAGAAAGCCGCCGAGGAACAGGATGATGATTGGATCGGAGAGCGGCGCGAGAAACTCGCGGTAGTTCGGCGTCTGGCCTGTTTCGAAGCCCAAGCCGGACCAGCCGCCGGGGTTCCCTAACAGCAGTACTTCGAGGCCGATGACCAAGAGCGCTGTCGCAAAGAGAGGTAGCGCCTCCGTTACCCAGAGTAAGGCCGCTAGCACGAAGATGCCGCCCATCAGGGCTGCTTCTTGCGTCAGGTTGGCCTCCATCAGCGCTAAGGTGCTGAAGACGGCTAAGGTGAGTGCGCCAAGAAAAAGAAACGTGGTTTTCCACTGAACGGCTGGCCGGAGCACCCGCTGCCCCAGTTTTTTTAGCCAGAAGTGGAGTTCATCATGAATGTTTCGGCGTTTGAGCGGGTCGTTTCCAGGAAGACGGAACGGTAACATATGGGTACGCGCGTAGGCGCGGGATTGTCAAGAAGACGCGCACGGTCAACGTGCTACCCATAGTTTCGGCTATAGCAAAGAAGCAAAAATGGAGAGCAAAAGAAGGGCTGTTGAAGACAAGCGCTTCCGATCCATCTGCCTACAAAGCGTCAGGTTTTCCCTTACAACCCTCACTAGAATCATCCTACATGCTACGGATCATACACCGCATAAGTGGCTGGCTTGTTGGCTTTCCCATGCACTTTATCGGCCGCTGTTTCCGGGGACGGAAATGGTACGTGGCAAAGCCTCAGGCAAGTCTGCAACGACATAGGTCATGATGCCCATAGCAGCTGCGGCAAGATTCATATCATGCGGGTCGATTTTGTCCACCGTATCAGCAGGCGTGTGATGGTACCAGAAATATGTATCACCTGCGACGCGGAGGCCCATACCCGGCACGCCGAGTCGCATCAATGGCGAGATGTCGGCCCCACCACCACCTCGCCGGATGTCACCCGCGCCGATCGGCTCCAGTAGCTTGCCGATTTCACGTACAATGACGTATGCATCTGGGCGTCCAGTGAACCCAAACCCCTCAGGCTTAAAGATACCACTGTCTGTTTCCAGCGCAAGGACATGGTTTTCGACTTCAGACAGATGCGTGTCTCTGTAAGCATCGGCTCCGCGCAGGCCGTTTTCCTCATTGGTCCAAAGCACGACGCGAATGGTCCGGCGCGGTTGCAAGCCCAATTGCTTCATCAGCAAAAGAACATGCCACGCCGCAATGCACCCGCCACCATCGTCCATCGCCCCCTGCCCAACGTCCCACGAATCGATGTGCCCGCCGAACACGACGATCTCTTCCGGCTTTTCCCGACCACGAATCTCAGCCACCACATTCCGCGACTCAACATCAGGGAGCGTCTCGGCTTCCATATAGAGCCGCACACGGATCTGCTGCCCACGGTCTTGCATGCGCTGCATCATGATGGCGTCTTCGACTGTCACGGCCGCATGCGGGATCGGCGGCACGCCGTCTTCGTAGCGCGAGGTACCTGTGTGCGGCGTGTAGAGCGAGACCGGGCCGACCGAACGCACCAACGACGCCACCGCTCCAACCTTCGACGCCTCGATGGCACCGTTCACGCGGTACTGCACTGTTGGACCATAGCTTGTAAACGGCACATTGTAGAGTACGATCTTGCCTATAGCTTCTTCGGCATGCGCCTTCAAGTCATCGAAGGAAGTAACCACCAACACTTCGGCTTCCACGCCATCTGGCCCCGTCCCAATGCTGCCGCCCAAGCCCAGCATGCTCATCTCGTAGGTTCGTGGTGCAGTCATGGTGAGCGACTCGTCACCTCGCACCCAACGCGGTACCATTACGGGCTCGCCCCGTACATTGTCCAGCCCATCGGCTTCCATCATCTCTAGAATCCAATCGATGGCATCCTCCAATTCCTGCGTGCCCGAGAAACGCGGGCCGAACGTGTCAGCCATGTAGGCCAATCGCTCATACGCCACGCTATCGGCTAACGCAGCGTCAATAAGTTGTGCCGCGACGTCTTGGTAGGCCGCAATCTGGGCAGCGATTTCGGGATCGACGGCGGCTGCATCGCTGTCTTGGCTCAACGCTGGGTTTGCAGCAAGCACAAGCAGGCAGAAGCAAGCTAAAAGACGCATGGTGATAATTCTTTAGGGTTTACGAACCGAGGATATAGCTACGATCGAACTGGTTGATGGCATGCGAGCGCCTCGTTGCTGAGCGCCGCGGCCGTTGGCTCTTGGCTGTTGGCCTTTGGGTCTCGATGCCCACATCGCGCCCCATACCATCCATACCATCAACCAGTTCGATTCTTGCTATAAGCGAATATACATGATTCTCTGCGGGTGCTCTATTTCGTTCTCTTACTGAGCCGTATCGCTTTTTTTAGGGCCTTGAAACCCAAGGGCATTCGTGCAAATAGAATCGAATAGACTTGAGGCAGTTTTTGTTTGCCCTCATCATCAACGACAGCACCAATCCGCCGCACACATGCACCTTCCTTCACCACCCATTAACTGGGAGGAGTTCGCGAACACCCTCACCCACGGTATCGGCTTGCTCCTTAGTTGCGCGGGCCTTGGCATCCTTACCTACCTTGCAGCCCAATCGGGTACGCCGTGGCATCTAGCAGGCTGCCTCGTGTTTGGTAGTGCGCTGGTACTGGTCTACATGACGTCGACGCTGTACCACGCCACCACACATCCCAAGCTGAAGAACATCTTTCACGTACTCGACCACGTGGCGATTTTCTTACTGATTGCAGGAACGTACACACCGTTTACGCTCGTGTGGATGCGCGATGGCTGGGGCTGGACGCTATTTGGGCTGATCTGGGGATGTGCATTGCTGGGCATTGGATTCAAAGTCTTTTCCTTCAAGCGTTTTCGAAGAGCATCTACAGTGTTTTATGTGCTGATGGGCTGGGTCGCCGTCCTGTTTGCCAAGCCGATGCTTGCGGCCATCCCTGAAGGGGCTGTCATCTGGCTCGCTATGGGTGGACTCTTCTACACGGTCGGCGTCATTTTCTACGTCTGGAAGTCCCTACGCTTTGGGCACGCCATTTGGCATTTGTTCGTAATGGCTGGAAGCGCGTGCCATTACTTGGCCGTGTTTTTCTATATTCTGCCGTGAAGGGCTGCATGTTGACGCGAACAGCTAGCCCGTGTTTTCCCTGACACTTGGCTCCTACGGCATGTCGAAACTCCCTGCTGAACGCTCCGTCTCGCGCCTCGCTACCCCGCTTTCCGATCGCGGTGTACCCGTTTGGTTGATCTACCCGCTTTCGCTTACAGGATTGGGCTATCTGCTCAATCCAACATCGGGTGTCTTCGAATTGCTGCCGGACATCCTACCTGTTGTCGGCCACCTCGATGAAGGGACCGCGTTTATTCTCGTTTGGTACGGCTTGCTCGAATTCATGACGCGTCGGCGCCGCAAGAAAGAGGCGCAATCGGCCGAAGCCGCCTCAGCCAACTAGTTACCGCTACAACCTGCCTCACATGGAAGCCCAAGGTCCCGACTTTCCTAGCCGCCTCGACCTCAGTCAGCCCCAAGCCCTCCTCGACCGGATGCGGCGAGAGATCCAGCAGATTGTTGTGGGGCAGCATGAGATGATCGACCTCTTGCTGGCAGCAGTGTTGGCCCAAGGTCATGTGCTTATCGAAGGCGTGCCTGGCGTCGCCAAGACGCTGACGGCGAAGCTGTTGGCACGTACAATTGATGCGGAATTTGCCCGCATCCAGTTCACGCCAGACTTGATGCCGTCGGACATCCTCGGCACCTCGATTTTCAATCCAGACGAGCGCGCCTTCACGTTCAAGCACGGCCCCATTTTCGCGCAAGTCGTGCTGATCGACGAGGTAAACCGCGCCCCGGCGAAGACGCAAGCGGCGCTGTTTGAGGTGATGGAAGAACAGCAAGTCACCGTGGATGGACACACCTATCCGCTTTCGCCACCATTCCTCGTGCTGGCGACGCAAAATCCACTGGAGCACGAGGGCACCTACCGCTTGCCTGAAGCCCAACTCGACCGTTTCCTGTTTAAGATTAACGTCCCGTACCCATCTTTGGAGCAGGAAGTCGCCATCGTCACCAACCACCATGCCGGGCGAACGGGCAAGTCGCTCGATGTGGTTTCGGCAGTTGTCACGGGGGATACACTCGTCGGTTTGCAGCAACTGGTGCGGCAGGTGCACGTAACCCCGCCGTTGCTGGAATACATGGCCGCTATCGTCCACCAGACGCGCAACGATCCAGCCTTGCTGCTCGGTGCATCGCCACGTGCTACGGTTGCATTGCTCAATGCAAGTAAAGCAATGGCTGTTCTCGCTGGGCGCGACTACTTGCTACCGGATGACGTGCAGCGTATCGCCCAGCCAGTCTTGGGGCACCGCATGCTCCTCGTTCCAGAACAAGAGATGGCTGGGAAGACCACCGCTGATGTCGTTCGCCGCATCATAGCCGCGATCGACGTGCCGCGATAAACACGTTAGCTTCTTTCGCTTGCAGGCTGTTGTTGAAGCCCGTTTCTTTGGAACGTCCCACCCTTACCAAACGAACGCGTCTCACTCATGCTCCGCCTGCTTTCCTTCAGTCTGCTCCTGTGCTGCTCGGTTGCCTGCCTCCCCGACCTACCAGATCCAAGCACAACCCCGCTGGCCTCGAACCCCTACATTGCCACGCAAGAACTGATCGCGCAAGCCCAGACAGCGAGCGACGCAGGCGACTTTGCCAAGGCCATCGACCTGATGTCCGAAGCCATCACGCTGCGCCCACACCACCCGACGCTACACTACCGAATTGCGCGACTACAAGCCCTCGACGACCGAATCGAAGATGCACTCGGTAGCTTGCAACGCGTTGCAGATATGGGCATTGTGGCAAACTTTGATGCTGACCCAACGCTCGACACGCTTCGGAGCTTGCCTGCCTACCAAGAGATCATGACGCAGATCGGCATCAGCCGCCAGCCAGTTGGACAAGCCACCGAGGCCTTTACGTGGCATTCGCCAACGTTCATTCCTGAAGGCATCGCGTATGATCCGGTTACCGAGAGCTACTTCGTGAGCAGTGTACATGAACAGCGCATCATTCAGCATGCGTCTGATGGAAATGTCTCGCTGTTCTCGGCTGAAAGTGACAGCCTTTGGAGTGTCTTTGGGATGAAAGTCGATGCCGAGCGGCAGCTTTTGTGGGCAACGACAGCAGCCATTCCCCACGGCCGCGAAACGACCATCCGTTACCTCGGCCAGTCAGGCTTGTTGAAATACGACCTCACCTCGGGCGAACTCCTCGGCCGCTACCTCCTCCCTGCCGATAGCACCGACCGCTGGATCGGCGACCTCGCCCTTGCCGATGACGGCACCGTGTTCGCAACCGACAGCGAGCAGAACATCATCTACACCCTCGTGCCAGATAGCAACGAGCTGGAGCCGTTCTACACCTCGCCTGATTTTGTCTCCCTCCAAGGCATTACCCTCTCGGCGGACCAGACCCAACTTTACGTGGCCGACTATGCCCGTGGTATTTACCAACTGGACCGGGTGCGCCAAGAAGCGACGTTGATGCCCTATCCCGAAACGGCTACGCTGCTCGGTGTGGATGGCCTCTACGTGGTTGATGGCGGACTCGTCGCCATTCAGAACGGCATCAATCCACATCGCGTCGTCTATGCAGCCTTCGCTCCAGATGCAACAAGCATCACCAGTGTCGATGTGATCGCGGCCAACTTAGACGCCTTCGATGAACCCACGTTAGGCGTTGTAGTCGAGGATCAATTCTATTTCGTCGCCAATAGCCAATGGGGCCATTTTGACGAAAACGCCGACTTGCAACTCGCCGAACTTGCGGATCCCATAGTGCTGCGTATCCCGCTCCCGTAATCCGCATGTGAAGGAACGTACGTGCTCAAGCCTAGCACGCTTCTATTCTTCGTCTCCTCGATTCCTCGTTTCATAAAGTTTGGGCGTATCTGTCCAAACTTGAACGGCTTCGCCACATTTTAACGCAGTGCGTCAAATACATCTGAAACATTGACGCGCCGCGTCAATACAATAGGCCAAATCAACGCAACTGTGTAGCATGAAGCGCCAAATCAAACGCTATCCCAACCGGAAACTGTACGACACAGAAAAGAGCCGCTACGTCTCGCTGGCCGATGTGGCCCGCTTTGTTCGTGCTGGTGAAACCGTCTCAATCGTCGACAAGGAATCAGGTGAAGACCTGACGGCCCAAATGCTGACCCAGATCATCCTCGACGAGGGCAAAAAAGGCGGAGCATTGATCCCGGTTGACGTACTCCACGACGTGCTTCGCCGAAGCCAAGTATCGCTGGACAGCGGCATGGACCAGATGCGCCAGCGCATGGATCAGTTGTTTCAGCAATCCGTGGCTCGCTTCCTTCCTTTCCGCTCCGAAGAAGGCGCCTCCGAATTGGATGCGTTACGCTCCCGGCTCGATCAGTTGGAGCAGTTGCTCACGAAAGTAAAGCCTGAAGACAAGTCTTGAGGCCGACGCAACCTACGAACGACATCATATACACTATAGAAACCACGACCATCATGGAAACGAACAACCAATCCCGACTCGAACAAGTCCAAGCAGAAATCTCCGAAAAAGGCCGCGAAATCTGGCTGGCTGGCCTCGGTGCACTCGCCACGGTGGGCGAAGAAGGCTCGAAACTCTACGGCAACCTCGTAGAGCGTGGCAAAGATTTCGCTGACAAGACGCGCAAATTGGAAGACGACAGCTCCCGCTTCGTGCAGGAACTGATCAAAAAAGGCGAGTCGTTCCAAGAGAACAACCTGAAGCGCCTCAACGCAGCAGTGGATGACGTGACCTCACGCCAGAACAAAATGGCGGACAAGCTCGAAGATTCCGTATCGACGGTTGTCGAAAAGACGCTGGAACGCCTCGAAGTGCCTACGCGCACCGAAACGCTGAACCTGACGGAGAAGGTAGAAGCGTTGACGAAGCAAGTGGAGGCGTTGGCCCAAGCGCTGGAAGCGCAAAATAAAAAAGCGCCTGCACGCAAGGCTCCTGCCAAGAAGACGGCCGCGAAAGCTGCTACGACGGAAGCTTGACCGCATCGGCAGCCACATATCAAACGGCAGGCAGCGCACATGCTTGTGCCTGCCTGCCGTTTTATGTACGCTCGCAACTTCTTTTTCGGCGAGGCATTGTAAGCGCTTCCTGCATGTCGTAATCTCGGCGTAGTCGCTTGTGACAGCAGTTGAGGGTTTTTGAGGGTAAACGAAGAGCAGCGCATGGAGTCGGATCGACCAATACAGACTGGATTGGCTTGTGCAGGCGGTGTCGTCGTCGGTGCGGTCTACGAAATCGGGGCGCTTTGTGCCCTCGATGAAGCCATCGAAGGCGTCGACTTCAACGACCTCGATGTGTACGTCGGCATAAGTTCGGGGGCGCTCATCAGCGCATGCCTTGCCAACGGTATCCCGCCGCGTACGCTAAGCGAAGCGATCCTTGGTGCAGCAGAGCCTGCCCTCAACATCGACCCGGACATTCTGTTTACCCCGGCCGCACGCGAGTACATGCAACGGCTCCGGCAAGTCCCGCGCGCCGTGTACCAAGTGTTGCGGCATGTCCTGCTCAAACCAAACGACCTCTCGGTCGTCGGTGGCCTTGCGAGCTTGGGGGCTGTTGTGCCTTCGGGCCTGTTCTCCAACGCCAAGTTGGAAGCGTACCTCCGCAACGCCTTCACCAGCAGCGGCCGCAGCAATCGCTTTGCAGACCTTGCCAGCCGCCTCCATGTCATCGGCGTCAACCTCAACACCGCAGACATCGCTGTGGTTGGGCAAGGTGCGCATGCCGAGGCTCCCATCTCCAAAGCGGTCCGAGCC
>CAYYHN010000145.1:0-8501 GCA_964471245.1 uncultured Rhodothermaceae bacterium
ACTCGGCTTCGACCAAGTCGAGACGTTCCGCAGCCTTGGCATCTACCTCCTCCCCACTCTCGACCTGACGCCCAGCCTACGCCTGACCGCCAGCGCCCGCCTCGACGCTGTCCGCACCGCTGCCGATGACGCCTTCACTAGCGACGGCGACGACTCTGGCAGCCGCACACAGACGGCCTTCAGCCCCATGGCCGGGCTCCAGTGGCAAGCCTCGCCGACCACCGCGCTCTACGCCAACATCGCCACCAGCTTCGAGACGCCGACGCTGAGCGAGCTTTCAGCCGACCCGACGGGCGCAGGCGGATTCAACGAGGGGCTCGACCCGCAGCGGACAGTGAGCTTTGAGGGAGGCGTGAAGGGGTTGCTTACCAACCGGCTACGCTACGAGATCGCCGTCTACCATGCCCGCGTACGCGATGAACTGGTGCCGTTCGAAGTGGACGCGTTCCCAGGCCGCACCTTCTTCCAGAACGCAGGCCAATCACACCGGACGGGCCTCGAAGCCAGCGCGACCGCCCAAGTCGCACGCGGCCTCACAGCACAACTTACTTGGACGCAGACGGCCTTCGTCTATGACGACTTCGTATCCGATGGTACCGTTCTCGATGGCAACCGCCTCCCCGGCCTCCCCGACCAAGTCATTCACGGCGAACTACGGTACTACCACCGGACCGGCGCTTTCGGCCGCCTCGAAGCGCGGCGTGTTGGTACCCTCTACACCGACGACGAAAACACCATGGAGGACGACGCCTATGTGCTCGCCCACCTCCGCCTCGGCTACGCATGGCAACGCAGCTACCGCACCGTCGAGCCGTTCCTCGGCATCAACAACCTGCTCGACACCGCGTGGAATAGCAATATCCGCATCAACGCCTTTGGCAGCCGCTACTTCGAGCCCGCCCCGCCGCGCCATGTGTACGCGGGCGTCCGGGTTGGGCTATAAGCTGGGTTAAGGTAATATTCAACCCTGTTCATCGACGGAGCTTTGCACCTCATCGTTCAAAAGCTCAAAACCTAAACTCTCCGTAACAATGGTACACCTAGAGCCTCGGCAAATCGGCTAACGAAGCAAAACGCCTCGGCAAGCTGTCCTACCGAGGCGTGTGGATGTAGCGTTCGTGGGGCTACATTATCTACGCATTGCGTGCGTCGGAACGTAGGTACTAAGCGGTGTGTGCCCCCATGCTTTGAAGGCGTCCACAAACGTTGAGATGAACTTCTTCATAGGTCTATATATAAGCGTTTGTTATCGTCGAGAAAGCCAAGCGTACCCGGCTCATGAGTCGCCAGCACAAGGTCCTTCTGGGCATAATGTGCTGATGGCGGCGTCCAACGAAGCTATTCGGCTAAAAGTGTCAAGGCTCAAAACCTGTTTCTAATTGAAAGCCCTTTCGCCTATGCGTTCTTCATCACCAGTTCAAAACACCTACATCAACACGTCTTAAAAAGGCACCGTTTCGATGCTAAGATGCGCATCTCAGCGCTGAAAGGAACGCTATCTTTCAAGCAGTAACCTTCTACAAGAAATCAATTCAGATGATGCCTACGGTTTCATGTGCGTGCAACTCAGGAAAGTTATTCAACGCGTGCTGTGGGCCTTTACTCTCGGGGACGGTCGTCGCCTCAACCGCAGAAGCACTGATGCGCTCTCGGTATGTGGCGTACACCTTAGGGAACGCAGACTATCTCCTGCGCACGTGGCACCCCTCAACAAGGCCTGCCGCACTCCATGACTTGGCATTAACACAATGGCAGGGCCTACAAGTCATTCGTACCAAGGCGGGCAGCGCGACAGACAAAAAGGGTATTGTTGAGTTTCAGGCGCACTACATTGTGCATCGCACATCTAAGGTCATGCACGAGACTAGCCGTTTCATCAAAGAGAACGGGCAGTGGTTCTACGTGGAGGCCATGCCCGACGCAACGCCTACGAAGCCTAACAGGACGCGGCGCAACGCCCCGTGCCCTTGTGGCAGTGGGAAGAAGTATAAGCGATGTTGCGGTCGCTAAGTGCATTATAGAGATCATTGCGTTGGAGTGTAGCACGTTTTGGAGATCATGAAATCCTACCCCCTCGATCTACGCCAACGCGTCATTCAAGCCTACGAAAACGGCGAAGAATCCCAGCGCGCACTCGTCCGCAGGTTCAACATGGCACCGACTACTCTGCAAAATTGGATACGATCTTCGTCTCCTCAAGCTTGGGCAGATAGGTCCAAACTTGAGCTAGCTAACTACCTACCAACCCAGCACAAGTATATACACGTTCCCCAAAGCCCTACCAAATCGTCGCGTTGGGTGGTTTTCTCCCAATGCAACGGTGAATCTTACGAAGTAACAACTGCTGCCAGTCCAACCCTTTACATATTGCACATGATGTCTCATGAAGACTACGCTTACGATTCGACAAATGCGGCCCGATGACTGGCAGGCCGTAAAAGCCTTGCGGCTTCGCGCACTGGCAGATGCGCCCTATGCTTTTGCCCAAACGTTGGCCGAAGCAGAGGCAGCACCGGACTCGCTCTGGCAGCGTCTTATACAACAGAATGCCGAAGGGAAACAGTCTTTTGGTGTCGTGGCTTCAGAGTACAATCTGCTCGTTGGCATGGCCGTGGGACTGCATGATGCATGATATGGAGAGTGACTCCAAAGCGCGTTTAGTCGCCATGTGGGTTGCTCCAAGCCACCGAGGCACAGGCATAGCACAGGCTCTGGTACAGCATATTATTGCTTGGGCACAGGCACGTGGAGCCACCACCTTGGTTGCTGGTATCACCCCACAAAATCTACGCGCACAAACATTCTATCGCCGCATTGGATTCAAACTGGTGTCGCCCAATCATCTGGGGAAGTCAGATCCGACCAAGCATGGTATTTCGCTGCAGATGGTCGTCACGCATCAAGCAAGCGAATAACACGCTGCACCAACCACTGAGTTGTACTATTTTTTTTTGGGGGGGCTCAAAGGATATGTTCTGTTTTCCAATGCAAGCCCCACATCATTTTGCTACAACCAACAGCATAATAAATACATTTCAATATGCAAGGATACCTGGAATATGTAGGGACAATTATCCTAACAACCATTGTTGCATACATACCAGCGACTATCCTTTTCTTGCCGGTCTACATCATTCTACAGAGGTTTGAGAAAATCCCTGAAGTGCCGTTCGCTGCGACCATCTTCTTGGCCTATCATGTATTGCTTGTCTATGCAATCAATCTGTTTTATGGAAAAACAGACATAGCCACTTTTGTCATTCTTTTATTAAATACGCCTATTATAATAGGCGTAGGGGCTTTAGCTGTGGACAAAACGAGGAGATTCTATGGAGGAACTCAGACTGAGTCTAAAGACTACGGGTGCGTCATCGGCATTGTATATTTTTTAGGATTAGGCATAGCGATGTTAGTTGTTGCGAGCCAAACGTATTGAGCCGCAAATGTCCACCGTTGACATCAACCTGCTCGTGGCCTAGTTTATCCGCATGATGAGCCACGTGCCAATAGCCTCTGCCGCGACCCGATTTAGCCGCGTTGCATATTTTTTTACCAACGCTTTCGACGTTGGCGGCTAGGCTTGTAGGATCATCCCACACTCGCATAAACCCGTCGACGCTACGTCTGGCGGGTTTTTTTATGGAGTTTTGAATAGGCCACCATGCCACTAAGACACAAAGTTTTGGGATAGTACCCCAAATGAGCACAAATGGCCTCGTCCAAGTCGCAGACTACTCAGTGCCTGGTAGCATACGAGAAAGACTGAAAGGACTTAGATCTTAGAGTCTTTGTGTCTTAGTGGCCGAAATATCCACGCGCAAACTTCTGGCTTAACCGATGGCAGATCTGAACGACATACGAAAACAACTCGATGCGATTGACACGCGGCTGATTGAAGCGCTGGCGGACCGGCATCGGATCGTGGAGCAGGTGGCGGCGCTGAAGGCTAGCAACGGGCGGGCCATCCGCGATATGCTGCGCGAGGAGCAAATCATTGCACGACTGGGGCAGCGAGCGCGAGAGTACGGGCTGAACAACTACTTTGTGACGTCGGTCTTCCAGAAGATCATCGACTACTCGGTGCGCTACCAGATGGCGTATATCACCGACGACGCGAATACACAGGCTGCGGAGCAGGTTCGGGTGGCGTATCAAGGTGCTGAGGGCGGCTATAGCCACCAAGCTGCCCAGCAACACTTCAGCATGCGTAACGTCGACCTTGTATGCCACGGATATGTGACAATGGATGAAGCGCTTGACGCGGTGGCTCGTGGCGTAGCCGACTATGCGGTGCTGCCCATCGAGAATACAGCAGCAGGGTCAATCAACGAAACGTACGACTTGTTGGCACAGACCAAGCTTGCACTTGTAGGCGAGGAAGTGCTACAAGTCGCATATTGCTTAGCCGCCATCGCCGACGTGCCGCTGCACCAGATCCGGCGCATCTCGTCGCATCCGCAGGCCATTGCCATGTGCAGCCCGTTCCTTTCGACGCTCGACGATGTGCGCGTAGACACCTACCTCGACACAGTACTTGCTGCCCGGCAGATTCATGAAGACAATGACCTTGCTCACGCTGCCATTGCTAGCGTGGCAGCAGCCGAACGGTACGGCTTGCACATCCTGAAGCGCGATATCACGAAAGCTCGTGACAACTACACGCGCTACGTGTTTATCGCTCGCGAGCCTGTTACCTACGACGCACGCATCCCATGCAAGACGTCACTGATCTTCGCCACGCCACACACACCCGGCGCGCTAATGGCCTGTTTGAACGTGCTGAGCGAACATGAACTGAACGTCGCAAAACTCGAATCTCGTCCCCGCCCAAAGACACCTTGGGAATATCTTTTTTACGTCGATGTGGAAGGCAACCGGGCTGATGCCCACGTCGAGGCAGGCCTAAATACGCTGGCCCAGACGGCGCTGTACCTCAAAGTGCTTGGCTCCTATCCGGCACGTACCTCGAACCAAGATGCCACAGCACCACCGGCCGTACCACCACTGATCGCCAAACATACTACCCCAGCCATTCACACCCGCACCAAAGCTGCCCACCTTGCGCTGCGTCAACCAAACCAAGGCGACACGCTAGTGCGCCTTGGCAACATCGTAGTGGGTGGGGACAAACCTGTCCTTATTGCGGGGCCAACGGTCTGGGACACCCCCGCCACCATCCGGGCTTGCGCTGAGGCCGTCGCTGATGTGGGAGGACATGTGCTGCGTGGCAATTGCTTCGATGAGACACCGCAAACCCGTACCCTAGGCCGTGCTGGCCTCGAAGCCTTACGCCAAGCCGGAGCCGCACACAACCTGCCGGTACTTACAAACGTCATCGACCCACAAGACGTGGCTACTGTCGCCCGCGAAGCCGACGTACTCCAAGTGGGCACCCATGACATGCAGCACCGTGCACTCCTACGCGAGGTCGGGCAGACCGATCGGCCAGTCTTGCTCAAACGCGGCCGCATGGCTACAGTCGACGAATGGCTGGATGCTGCAGCAGCCATTATGGCGCATGGAAACCGACAAATCATCCTCTGCGAACGCGGTGTGCGGGGCTATGAACAAGGTCCTCGCCAAACGCTCGACCTCTCCGCCATCCCACTGCTCCGCGAACGCACGCACCTACCTATTCTCGTCAATCCTTCTACCACTTTTCCACACACACAGGCACTCCCCCTCGCCCGTGCAGCTCTCGCCGCTGGTGCCCATGGCGTCCTCCTCGACATTGCCCCGGTGTCCAGTCGCCCAGAAGCCTTGCCTCTGACCACTCTTCGGGAATTTGCAGATCAATACCATCAGCTGGCCGCTTATCTAACGAACATTCCACAATAAGCACGAATGCAGCAACTCCTGCGATCTCACCTATTTTTTTGGTGAATACGTGCTTATTCGCTATGTTTCCGCTGTCTTTAATGACACGACCACTACACCTTCATGCATGCCGATCCCTTGTGCCTCTTGGGCGATGGCTTGCGTACTGCCTTCCTTCATGCCTGCAGATCTCCGCACCGACGGCGCACGTCGGCGTGGTGTTATTCGTTTGTACGATTATGTACGGAGCGAAGACATTCTTGCTGCCCTTCACGCTCTGCCTCATCATCCAGAGGGGCTAACGTGGGACATGTGCGCCATCACAACCCTCGACGTCCCACCGGACGCCCTGCCAGCAATGGTGGCTGCAATCAAAGATCTTAAACAGCGCAACCTCGGCCCCCTAACCTTGCGCGTCACAGATGCTATCGTTTATGACTTTGCGCATTTATTGATGCACCTAAGCCGAGTGTATGCAGCCCATACAGTTCACATTGAGGCTAGACAAACGTCTGCCCCAAAGGCCCTTCCACCACCACACGCCTCTGAATGAACCTAGCAACTACCTGACCAAGGAACTGAAGCCTTACGTGTAGCATTCTTGCGACAGCTCTGCCGTTTTGTGTTCACTCACGTCGCTCTCATTTGCCTACTCCCCCTTCGACAAAACCCCTTCGCACGGTACTCGTCGGCGTGACGGGCGGTATTGGCAGTGGCAAGTCGTCCGTGTGCCGCTTGCTTGAACAGCACGGCGCACGGGTGTTCTACGCCGATGCCGAAGCGAAGGCGCTGATGCATGACGACTCCAGCGCCCGCACTGAGATCATTGCGGCGTTTGGCGAAGCAAGTTACCGCGCTGATGGCACACTTGACCGCGCCTATCTCGCGCAGCAGGTTTTTGGCGATGCTGCGAAAGTTGCTCAGATCAATGCCATCGTACACCCACGCGTTCGGCAACGCCTACTCGATGCCACCGCACAAGCACAAGCCGATGGCGTGGCGCTGATGGCCTACGAAGCCGCGCTCATCTTCGAGACCAGCGGCGACCAAGTCGTGGATGCGGTGATCGTGGTGGATGCACCCGTGGCCGAGCGCATTGCACGTGTCGTCGCACGCGATGGCAGCACACGCGAACAGGTGGAAGCGCGCATGGCACATCAGATGAATTCCGACGAAATGCGGGCGCGCGCGGATTTTGTCCTTGAAAACAGTGGCGATATGACAGATCTTAGCGCACGCGTTCAGGCACTCGTCCCACAGCTGCTGGATTTGCCGCCGCGCACCTGAACGCGCACTGCTCGCAAACCGCTTCGCCTCTGCTACACCGATACGATCATCAACCTTTCGCACGCTTTTCCGCTTCGATGATGCGTACGCTGTTGCTTTCTCTCCTTGTGCTGCTCGTCAGTGCTTCGTTGGTGCCCTCAACCATACACGCCCAGGTTGGAGAACCCGGTGGCTTCTCGTTCCTCCGCCTCGAACCTTCGGCCCGTGCGGCTGCCCTTGGCGGCTCGTACAGCGCCGTCTACGGCAGTGACATCAACGCGGTATTCTACAACCCGGCGCTGGTCAATGAGCAGATGCACAATGCGCTCTCGGTGTCGTACCTGAACCACCTAAGCGACATCAACGCGGGCTTCGTGGCCTATGGGCGGCACTACGACGGCCTCGGCACATTCAGTGCAGGTCTCCGCTTCCTGAGCTACGGCGACCTCGAACGCGCCAGCGCCACTGGTGAACGCCTCGGCACCTTTAGTGCCAGCGACGTGGCCTTCACCATCGGTCTTGCACGGATGTACAGCGAGCGCGTCCACTACGGTGTCAATGCCCACATTGTCCGCTCCGGTATCGACAATGCCTCGGCTTCCGCCCTCGCGTTCGATGCGGGCGTGCTGTACGTTGTACCCGCCGCCGAACTCACCCTCAGCGCCGCCGTCCGCAACGCTGGCGTCACGCTCGACTCCTTCGGCACCACCCGCGACGAACTGCCGCTGGACGTGCGTGTGGGTGTCACCAAGCGCCTCCGCTACTTGCCGCTGCTCGTATCGGTGATGGGCTACAACCTGCACAACCTCGGCGAAGGCACAGCCGACGACGCCACAGCGCTCGACAACGTCCTGCACCACGTCACGCTGGGTGGTGAATTCCAGTTTAGCCAAGCCTTCAACGTCCGCTTTGGCTACAACCACCGCCTCCACGAAAGCCTCAAGCTGAAAAGCCGCCTCGACTTCGCAGGCGTCGGCTTCGGCTTCGGTCTCAAGGTCACTCGCGTCTCCATCGACTACGCCTACAACTCGTGGTCGTCCAACGGCGGCCTCCACCAATTCACGCTCGGCACACGGCTGTGAGCCGCTTACGCGGCGGGATGGAGAGGTTGGACGGGGTAGAACGTGTGGATAGGGAAAACCTCAGTTAAACTGATACACGGATACGGGGAGGCAGCATGTTATTACCACCGCGCTATCGCACTAAAAGACAGCCTTTCCACCCGATCCACACACCCAACCTTCCACCCCGCGCCGTAGGCACTCATCCTTCTGGGTCGCGCTTGAGTAGGCCGTGTTGGCGGAAGTAGATCATCGTCGTCTCTAGCGTGCCGTGGCGCATGCGCTGTTTGACTTCGTCGACACTCATGCCGTCGTTGAGCCAGATGAGCGCGGCGGTGTGGGTGAGGCTGTGCGGCG
>CAYYHN010000146.1:0-8493 GCA_964471245.1 uncultured Rhodothermaceae bacterium
AACCCGGCGACGGCGTGACGAGCTTGATGCCCGACATTGGGATCTACGACAAGTGGTCGGTCCAATGGGGCTATTCGTACCGAGATGGTGATCCCGATCAGGTCCAGCAAGAGTTGAACGACTGGGTCGTCGAGCGGGCCGATGATCCATTGTACTTCTATGGACGCCAAGGGCCGCGTATCGACCCACGCTCTCAGAACGAAGACTTGGGCGATAATGCTGTTCTTGCCAGTGACTACGGCATTGCCAACCTCAAGATTATACTTAATAATCTAATTGAATGGACGGCCGAAGACGCCAAGGACTATGACGACCTGCAAGAGATGTTCGGGCAAGTCGCAGGCCAGTGGAATCGCTACGTGGGACACGTAACGCAGAACATTGGCGGCTATTACGAGAACTACAAGACGTACGATCAGGAAGGGCTAGTCTACGAGATGGTTCCGGCCGATCATCAGCGCGAGGCGATGGTGTGGTTGCAGCGTGAAGTGTTCCAGACGCCTGATTGGATGCTGAACGAAGACATCCTTCGCCGCATTGAAGGTGTTGGCATGCTAGAACGCGTACGTCGTTTCCAAGTGGGTGCGTTGAACAACGTGCTCAATGTGCAGCGCTTAGCGCGCATGTTGGAAGCCGAAGCGATGCATGGCAGCGAGACCTATACGCCAATGGAGATGATGACGGACTTGCGTGAAGGTATTTGGTCTGAACTCCGGGAAGGTGGAGCCATCGACGATCCGTACCGCCGCAACTTACAACGTGGTTACGTAGAAGCCTTGCAGCGCGTCATGGAGAACGAAGCACCACCTGTGCCGTCTTTCTTCAGCTCCTTCGGTTTCGTCAGTGTCGACATTAGTCAGTCGGACTTGCGTGCAATGGTGCGTGGTGAACTTGAAACGCTACAAGCCGATGTGGATCGCTCAGCGCGACGCACACGCGACCGTATGACACAGTTGCACTTACGTGATGTCTCAGCTCGCATCTCGGATGTGTTGTCAGCTGATGACTAAGAACGAGCTAGTATTATTCTGAAAAAGCGCCCTGCTCAAACGAAGAGCAGGGCGCTTTTTTTAGTTAACGAAGCCTATTAAAGGTGAATGCACACCAATCCTATCCAAAATTCCAGTTGACGCCACGGCCATTTTCGGGATCGGGGTAGCTCCACGCAACGGCTCCTTGGTCGCAGGCGTAGAGGCAGGTGCCACATTCGATGCAGTCTTCGAACTGGAAGTGGACCATGCCTGCTTCATCCATCGTGTAGCAATTGGCAGGGCAGACGTACGTGGTGCATTTGTGGGGGCAGCCACTGTTGCAGATGGAAGTGTCGACGAGGATGTGGGGCTTGGCTTCGGTGCGCCCTTGGTTGCGGTAGGCGACCAAACCGAGTCGTTCGGAGATTTTCATGGCAGTCGAATCAGGAAAAAGTCAGGTCAGAGGGAGCGAGAGGCTTTGAAGCCGATCTTCATGAGTTCCCATAGTGAGGAATGACGCTTCACCGCACCTTGTAGCATGTCCTTCGTCTTCGCAGTGGGGCTGCTATCAATCGTGAAGAACTGGCGGCCAAAGTCGCACACGAGGTTGGGCACATCGGTGAACATGGCTGGGCTATGCAGTAAGTGCACGGCTCCTTGGAAATTGCGCATGTCCTGCATCACATAGCTCTGTGAAAGCGCATCTTGGTACCCTTTCAGCGTGGCAGCATCGAACGCGCCTTTGGTCTTGGCTGCCACGGCCGTTTCGGCGGCGAGGATGCCCGAGCGCATCGCGTAGTCCATGCCTTGTATGGCCTTGCCCGAATTGAGCAGCAGGTGGGCCGCTTCGCCAACGACCATCACACCATCGGCATACAAGCGTTCAGGGACGCCCTTGATGTCGCCCGTCGAGACGACATGGGCGGAGTACTCAAGCGTCTCGCCGCCTTTGATCATCTCTGCGATGGTCGGGTGCGCCTTGAAGGCTGTTAGGATGTCGTAGGGTTTCTTCTTCTTCTCACGGAGATCCAACATGCTGAGGACAAGGCCCAGCGAAACGGAGTCGCGATTGGTGTACAAGAATCCACCACCTTCAACGCCTTGGCTGGCAAACCCCACGAATTCGTTCGTGAGGCCACCTTGCCCATCAAGCTGAAAGCGATCTTCAAGCACCTTCTGGTCAAACTTGATGATTTCCTTAACACCCACGGCCACGTGATCCGCCGGAACGTAGGCTGGTTCAATGCCAATTTGGCGTGTCAGCAGGTTGTTCACGCCTTCTGCGAGAATGACGCAATCGGCATAAAAAGCCTCTTCGCCAGCCCGGATGCCAATGACCTTGCCGTTTTCTTTTATGACCTCTTCGACGAGAATATTTGTCGCCAAAAATGAGTCTTCTGGTACCTCGCTTGCATCGATGGCGTCTTGGACTTTCATCGAAAGCCAGTCATCGAAGCGCGCACGGAGTACGGCGAGGCCTTTGTACGGTGTCTCGTTGAAGTGGTCCGACTTGAAGTCGAGGGAGAAGGCCGATCCTTCGTCCATAAACGTAAGCCGACGATGCTTGATGAAGCGCTCAAAGCCTGCATCTTCTTCTTCCCAGTAGTTTGGGACAAGGCGTGCTAAATCCGTTCCCCACAGCACTCCGCCGGATACGTTCTTTGCACCACAAAACTCGCCGCGCTCAATCAGTAGAAAGCGCATGTTGGCTTTTGCCAAGATCATCGCTGCACTCAGTCCGGCAATCCCGCCGCCAACAACGATGCAATCAAACTTCTCTTCCATATGCTAGGAGAATGAGCTGGTAAATCAGCCGAGTTGCTAGGCTGTAGCGCCTTTTATTGCCCGGATAGCTTCTGTTAGCGGAGGAAGAATTTTGTAGAGGTCACCAACAAGCCCGTACGTCGCGTACTCGAAGATGGGCGCATCTGCGTCCTTGTTGATTGCGACGATCACACGGCTGTTAGACATACCTGCAACGTGCTGGATTGCACCCGAAATACCCACGGCAAAATACAAGTCGGGAGACACCACCTTGCCAGTTTGCCCTATCTGCGTTGTAGCAGGGAAAAGACCGTTTTCTACCACCGCTCGTGATGCACCGATAGCAGCACCAAGCGTGTCGGCAAGTGCTTCGATTAATACTCTGCCATCTTCATCTTTGATACCACGCCCTGCGGCTACGACGACTCGCGCTTCGTTTAAGTCGACTGCTCCGCTTGTTGCGCGGATGACTTCTTTTAGGATCGCTTTAACAGCATCCGAGTGGTATGAGAAAGGCAGGGCTTCATGTGTGGCCTCGGAAGGGGCAGGCTTGGCTTCGTACGAGCCGGAACGTACCGAAACGAGCACAAGCGAACCCGTTGCTTCCGTACGTGCCATCAGTTTCGCGGCCATCACCGGGCGCACGGCAGAAACACCGTCAGCACTTAGCGAAAAGCTGGCAACATCTGGCAACACCGCTGCATCCATTCGAATAGCGAGCGCACCAAGGAAATCTTTGACGGTCTCGGATGACGCCATCGCAACAACACTCGGTTGCGCTTTGCGGATGGCAACATCAAGCGCCTCCAGCCAGGGACTGTTGAGGGCATTTCGAAACAGCGGATCCGAAATCGTATAGATATGTGATGCGCCATATTGGGCGACGTCATCGACAAAACCAGCCGCTTGGTCGCCAATGAGGACAGCTTCGAGCGTGTGCCCGCCTTGTATCGCAAGTGTTCGGGCGTGAGTAAGCACTTCGAGGGAAGCGCGTTTAATGGTACCGTCTTGCACGGTTACCACAGAGAGGAGTTTTCCCATAAATCGTAAAGACGGCGTTGTGGACAAGGTCGCATAGCGCCGCGCTTAAGTTCCTTCGTGTTAGAGGACGTTCGCCGTCTCAGACAGTTCACGCGTCAATTGGGCAATCATTTCGTCGAGGTCACCCGATAGCATCTGCCCCGGTTCACGTGCGGGCAAGTCTTCGAGGTGCTTCACGTGCGTTGCTGCCGTACCAACATCTGATAGCGGCACGGTTTGAATCTTTTTGCGCTTTGCTTGCATGATACCGCGCAACGTGGGGATGCGTGGGTCATTCATGTCGTTTGAGCATGTCACCAAACACGGCGTGGGCAAGGCAATGAGTTCTTGCCCTGCATCACCTTGGCGTGTCACGATGAGGGTGCCTGCTTCGATGGCAAGCCCAACAGCATTGGTGGTGTAGGGGAGGCCCAAGCGTTGGGCGAGCATGCTGCCGGTCAGACCCGCGTCTGTGTCTTGGGCTTGTTTGCCGCAGAGAATCACATCATGATCAGAACCTTGGAAATGGTCGGCAAGAATACGCGAGAACCCTGCGGAATCGATGTTAGCATCGGGAGCAGTCACGATGTGCGTGGCGCTGTCGGCTCCCATCGCAAGGGCCTTGCGAATGGTCTCTTTGGCCGAATCGGGCCCGATAAGCACGAGGTCGAGCGTGCCACCGTAGGCGGCTTTCAAGACCAAAGCTTCTTCTACAGCCGAGGCGTCGTACGCATTCAACACCATGCGTCCGGTGTGGATGGATGCGGTGACATCCGGAACTTGTTTAATGCAAATACCAAACTTCATATAAGCAAGGCAATGATGCCTGTTTGACGCGAATGAAACGTATCGAGGCAACTTACGAAAAGCGCTTGCGCCTTCAAATAGATTTTTAGGGAAGGCGATGGCAGATGGAACGGGAAAAGGGTATGTTTGCACGCGCAATACGACTGCTTTCGCCCAATGTATGCGAAGCGCTGCTTGCTGTGTTCTAAAAGCGGAGATAGCGTTGAACGCACTATTTTTCGGTATCCACGAACCTGAAGACACGCACTAAGGTATCGTACTGCATTGCACAGCCATTGAGGATGATCCCTGTGCTCGGCAAGCTGTTTGCAAACAGGCGTGATGTTCGTACGACTTTTGTTATAGACGATTAATCCCCATGAAAAAAGCCTCCCTCGTTTTTGGTTGCTGCTTGTTGCTTACAATGCTGCTGTCCACAGCAGTTGCCCAGTCTCAAACATTGGATCCGCGATTCGGCTTCGGTTTTAATATGTTGCTCAGCAGCGAAGATGGCATTGGTTTAGGCCTACGCGGACGTGCATCTGCACCCATAAACGCCGACCTCTCCTTTGGAGTAGACCTTGGTTTTACAGGCTTCGTGCTCGAAGGTCGGGATGATGCGAGCTACTTGTTCGATCCGCAAGTTTCTGCCATTGTCACACTGCCTGGGATCCGAACTGCGCCTTACTTTATCGGTGGCCTCGGTGCGCATATCCCGCTTGATGACGACGACTCGCAAGCAGAGAGCGGGCCTACCATCCATTTGGGAGTTGGATGGGTTCGCGCCCTCAGTGAGACCACCATCTTTTATGAGATTAACCCCGCGCTCATCATCGGTCAAGAAAACGTCTCGATTGCCTTGCCCTTCCGTGTTGGGGTCATCCTCTAGATGAGCACACCGCGCTACACCGTTCTTGAAGCAATCGCTACGGGGAATCCGCCCGTAGCAGGCGCACAGACGGAAGCGGCTGCGTTCATGCAGCGCGTTACCTCGTTGCCGACGCGCATACGAGAACGCATTCCCCTCATCTACGAACGCTCGGCCATCGACCAACGTTATACGACCATTGGGGACTACAAGGAATCCGATGTCGAGCAATTCACCTTCTTTCCGCCTACATGGAGCCTAAGCCCTGCACCGACCACCGGGCAACGCAACCGGCGGTACAAGGACTACATCGTGCCTTTGGCTACGGAAGTGGGGCGTGCTGCTTTGCAAAGAGCAGGAAGAACGCCTGACGAAGTAACCCACGTTATTGCGGTTTCCTGCACGGGATTTTTTGCGCCCGGACTGGACATCGCGCTCGTCAAGCACCTTGGGCTTTCACCGACAACCCAACGCACGCTCATCGGGTTTATGGGGTGCTATGCCGCCTTTAATGGGCTGCGTGTAGCGCACAGCTTCTGCCAAGCCCATCCGAACGCCTGTGTGCTGCTCGTGTGTGCAGAATTGTGCACGTTGCACTTTCAGATCGATGACACCCTAGAGAGCGCGATCGTCAATGCCCTGTTCTCCGATGGAGCCGCCGCCGCCGTGCTGACCGCGAAGGAGCACGCGGACGCACTCGGTCACTTGGCTTACACCGATGCACATACACTGCTCGATGAGGACTCGCTGAATTACATGACGTGGGCTATCGGAGACACTGGCTTTGAGATGGGCTTGTCGGCAAGAGTGCCCCAAGTGATCGCACGCCATCTGCCTGGCTTTGTGGACACGTTGCTTGATCGCAATGGACTCTCGAAAGACGACCTAGATTTTTGGGCCATTCATCCGGGCGGACGCGCCATCGTAGAAAAAGCGCAACGCGTGCTTGGGCTTTCGAATGCTGACGTGCATGCAAGCCTAGAGATATTGCGCAGGTATGGGAATATGAGTTCGCCTACGATTCTGTTTGTCTTGAACTCATTGTTGGAGCAACACTCACAGGCTCAGAAAGTCGGCGAAAGTGGATTTAAATCGGGCGTTGCAATGGCATTTGGGCCAGGGCTGACGCTTGAAGGCTGTTTGTGGCAGATGGTTTAGCAGACGAGCGGTGCAGTGATTCGTAGGCGCTTTTATCCCAATTGAGGACGAAAAACTACAGCCGTCTCGTTTCAAGTAGACCAAAAACGACATTTTAAGCTGAATTTGCCCTATTCCGTTTTTGGCACGACTGTTGATGGAGGTTGTGCAGCATGTTGCTACCAATGATCAGGAACGCGATGTACCTCCCGCGCCGATCATACCAAACGTGACAGGTGGGAACCACGTAGCGTAGCGTCACGCTGACATCTCAATCCTCTTCTAGAGGTTCGAAGCCCGAACGTTGGTGGGACGTTCGGGCTTCTTCGTGTTTAGGCCACGCGTCCGCCCACTGCTGTCGCATCTCATGGGGCGTAGGGTTTTGCCTGTCATCGTTTCGCTTAAACCCCGTACAGATTGGGCTTAGTCTGCCTGTCAAGCTTGTACGTTGCACTGCCGTACCCTGCTATCAAGCCGGGCTGGAACCCCTTTCGGTTGACGCCGACGGCTCATGAAGTGCCACCAAGACGTAGGGAGGAAGATATGCTGAACATCAATCGCATACTCGTAGCATACGATTTCTCACCATGCGCAGACGAAGCCTTGCGCGTTGCATACAGGTACGCCGCCCGATACAAGGCTGACCTGCACGTGCTCTTTGCGCTCCTGCTCCATGAAGATGCCTACGGCTTAGTCTCTTATCCCGAAGGCCATTCCGATGCAATGGCCGCTCAACTGGAAGAGATGGTCGAAAAGCATGCGGAGATGGTGGAGGAAGACACCGTTGAGATTACCCACGCCATCGTCCGAGATGTCGCCGCAGGCCCTGCCATCTTGAGGTATGCAGAAGAGCACAACATGGACTTGGTCGTGATGGGGACACATGGTCGGCGTGGTCTGCGTCGCATGTTGCTGGGCAGCGTAGCGGAAGAAGTAGTCCGCATGGCCAAGTGCCCGGTGTTGACGGTCCATCAGGCAATAAACGACGAAGCTCGGACGCCGATGATCATCGTACCCGTTGACTTCTCGAAGCATGCGATGCAGTCGCTGAGCTATGCCAAGCATCTTGCGGCTCGGAAAAACTATCGCGTGCATCTCCTGCATATCGTAGAAGAGACGTTCCATCCTGCATTCTACCAAAGTGATGCCGTTTCCGTGTTTGGCGTGCAGCCCGAACTAGAGTCGATGGCGCAGCAGCACATGGAGCAAATGTTTGCCGAGGCGCCCGGACCATACGTAGACGTAACCTATGAAGTCCGGACCGGGAACGCGGCCTCAGAAATCTGCGCGATTGCGGATCACGAAAAGGCAAGCCTCATTGTGATGGCAACGCATGGGCTGAGTGGCTTTGAGCATTTCCTGATGGGCAGCGTGGCCGAGAAAGTTGTTCGGATGGCAGCTACACCGGTCTTTTGCATCAAAGCTTTTGGCAAGTCGCTCCTTACACCGAGCACAATGAACTATCGGCACCAACCGACCCTTTAGATCTAGTGCAAGCATAGTGCATCCGTACCCTAGGTGATGAGGCCGTCATGAAACGCATCCTATTTCCAACCGATTACACCGAAGCTGCCGAGCAAGCTTTTCAGCAGGCTGCGTTCTTGGCTGCCCAAACGAGGAGTGCCTTGCATGTATTGCATGTCGTGCCTCAACCCGAACCATCGCTTGGGAGCATGACATGCGACGCACGGGCCGCAGGCGGATTGGCCGCATCGGAGAACGAAGCACATGCGTCATCGGATTATGGCGACGTCTCGATTGTCGAGCACCGCGTTTTTCATGCTTCACCTGCACATGCCATCGCTGAATATGCTGCGCACCATGCAATCGACCTCATCGTCATGGGGACGCATGGTCGGGAAGGGATGGATCGGTGGCTCTTGGGGAGTGTAACGGAACAAGTTATCGCAATGGCGCCCTGCCCCGTGTATACCATCGGCGAAGGGC
>CAYYHN010000147.1:0-5355 GCA_964471245.1 uncultured Rhodothermaceae bacterium
TCCAGCGAGAAGGCTGCTTCCGCGAAGGCATCGTCCATCTCGAAATAGCGAATCGGTCCTAAGAAACCCGCCGAGGAATCAATAGCCGCGAGATTGTAGCATTGCATGGCCTCTTCGAGGAAGCTACGCCCGGCTTGCAAGCGTGCGTGGGCAGCTTCAGCCTCAGCCAAGTTCCGGTAGAAGAGGTGGCGTACAACAACCTGTTGCTTAGATCGCACAAAGGCATTGCGCACCTCGGCGTCTTCGAGCGGCGGCAGTGTCTCCAAGAATGCCGTCTCGAAGTATCGCCCACCTAGCGCCTGCTGTCGTGCCCGCTCAGTGGTGATCTTCACCGTGCTATCAGCGTCGTAACCCCGCCGTGTCGCTTCATCTGCTAGCAGCGAGGCATCGACCAAGTTAGCAAGGTGGAAGTATCGATTTTCGGGGGTGTCATTCTGGCCAGTTGCCATCAGGAATCGAACGTACGACACCTCAAAATCGGCCACGGTGATATCCTCGGCATCAGCCTGAGTTGGCACCCGCATCCGTTCCGCCTCGGGTACCGCGTGTTGGCACCCCAGCACGACGAGCCATGCGGCCATTAACACCCATTTGCTACTGTTCCTGATCACGTACCTTGCCAATCGCTCAACAGTGTCATGCCGCTGCAATCTGCCTGACTACAACGCTCCGAAAGACTCAAAATACAAAGCAGTACGCAAACGTGGGGGCGGAAGAGGATTCTAACCCACACTTGACGTACTGCCTTGCCTCAGGCTTCCACCATGAAAGGCGGCTCCAGAGGACTCATCGATAAGACTTACCCTAGAAATACACGCGAAAATCGACCATCTGCGTATTGCCGAGCAAGTCGAACGGAATGTACGCGAAATCGAAACCGAAGCGCACACTCGTAACCCGCACATCGAGGCCAGCACCAAATGAGAGATGGCTATCTACGTTGTCGATAAATAAATCCTTGTACCCTGCGCGTAGATCAAAATTGAAGGTACGGTTGCCATAATGTAGCTGCGCACCGACATCGCTGTTGAGGTTGTTGTCGTTGCTTTGGTTCGCATCCGCAAGGAGTTGAAGTTCGGTATTAAATGCTAACTTGACGGGTACCATGACGCCAAATTTAAACGCCAGCGGCAGATCCCAGCGGTTCATCTCGATGCGCGACGGAATGTTTGGGTTGTTGCCTTCACTGGTGGGGTCGATGTCCACGAAGACTTGGCCGTTGATGCCCTGCATTTGCATCTTACCACCGAAGTTCTGTATCGAGGCGGCGATCTGCATCCCACCGAGGTAGCGTGTCGAAAGCAAGAACCCGAAGTCGAAGGCGACAGCTGAGGCTGCCATGTCACGGATTTGCTGCCGCACATACTTCACGGTCCCACCAAAGTAGAAGTCTTGCGTCAAGGGCTGCGCATACGTAAGGCCTAGGCTAAGATCCGTCGATGAAAACGTTTCGCCGGTCCCATTCGGGAGGGCAACAGTTCGCACCTCCATGTCGCCGTAGTCAACAGCGGCTACACTGAGCCCAATGACGCCACTCTGGTTGATGGGCACCACCACACCTGCCGCGTTGTAGTTGATGTCAGCAACCCATTCGTAGTGTGTCAAGAACACGCCACCGCGATGGGTGCCTGCGTACGGTTTGGCTGCTCCAGCGGGGTTCCAGAACAAGGCATCGCCGCCTGTGGCAAGGGTCGTGTAGGCATGGCCCAAGGCTTGTCCGCGTGCACCTGTTCCTAGCGTGAGGAACGGCGCAGAAGTCGTACCTACGCGGCTTTGTGCGGATGCCATAGGCACGCTTAGCAAGACAGCCAGCAGCAGAATAAGTAGTCGTTGTGTTGACATAGGGTTTCAACAGGATGTGCAGCGTGACCTGCGGAAAAAAGCAAAAGCGGTTCGGGTGGGCGAGGCAGAGGAGCACCGCATGCGCTCGGGCCCTCTACCTCGCTCCGGTCTTCCCATCCACCCCCATACAAAACGTTGTGTCCAACGTTTTGTATGGGGGTGTGGGTGTAAGGATGTATAGAAGGGTTCTAGTCGCATCGGTTTCAACACTTCGTCCCACACGTCCTTACTCCATACCTACACACGGAGCGCGTGCATCATTTAATCAAGGCAAACTTGCCGACGTGCTCCCCAATGCCGGGGGCTTCTACATGGAAAATGTATACGCCATAGGCAACGTCTTGCTGATCCTCGGTCCGGAGATCCCAGAACTCAGCACCATCCGACGTAACGCCATCATGCTCTAGCGTCTTGACGAGTTCACCACGGATGTTAAAAATCTTGATGGTACAGCGACGCGGCAGGTTGATAAACTGAATACGCCGTTCCCCGCGGCCTTCAATCTGAGATCGTGGTTCGAAAGCCGATGCGCCAACGTATGGGTTGGGGACTACGGCGATCTCATCGAGTTCACTTCGAGCAAGGTCACTATCAATAAATGAAGGCTTGAGCGAGAACTGGAAGAAGTCACCTGCTGCAAACGGACGTGTCACCGACATCCTGATCACATCACCCGCACTTGGCGGCACCGAGTTTCCATCAGCAGAGAACGTGATGCGGTAGCGGAAGAGGCGCGCACCACGGTTACCCGGCCGCTCGTAGATAATCAGGTCATCCCCCAGATCGAACGTATCGTTGTCGTTGCGGTCGTCAATGAGCAGTTCAGCAGGCGTCTGCTGGGTCGCATTGATGGCGAAGATCGGAATGTCTTCCCGAAGGAAGCCAAAGACACGAGCGGGGCTATAGAGCGAATCCGAGGGGTTCACAAAACGGAGTTCGTAGTCCCACGCGGAGGTGGAGAAGGACCCCGTCGTGTCTTCCCGAATGTTGGCCACCCAGTTCGTGCTGAGGCCATCGAGTGTGGTCGGGTCAGAGCTGAACAACTCATTGGCCGTCCCCGCATTCGCGACATACCCCGTGCGCTCCGGATTGGCAACAACTAAGGTGTCGTTGGCAAACTGCACCGTGAAGCCATCGATCGGGGGCGACGTATCAGTGATGGGTGAGGGGCCAAAGATCACCTGCCCATCATCCAACCTCGTCACCCGATACGTAGTGGTCGTGTAGAGGGCGGGATTGATGTCATCTGGTGTATCTGTAAAGTCCACACGGTAGAACGTATCGAAGTTGGCCAACTCCTCTTGTAGCAATTGGACCGAGATCGAGCCGGTGCCAATACCGCCGCTGACCGCCTCCAAGGTCTCGTTGGTCCCACCCTCTACGTACCCCACCGGGAGCGCTCGCGGTGAAGCCACGGCGGCATTCTTGGTGAACCCGGTGATGCTACCCGCTTGGTTGGCGCTGATGCGGAACGTGTTTTCCTGCGGATCGATGTCCTCGAAGCCACGATCATAGGCGACCAATGCATAGTAATAGGTCAGACCGTTGGTGACGTCCTCGTCTACATAGAAGAACTGGAGACCGTTGTCCTCACCCATGTCGTACACGGCTTCACCACCGAGCACTGTACGCGGCCCGAAAATGCCGTTCTCGAGGTCAAACTGGGCAATTGGCTCGAAGAAGGTACCTTCACCCGTTAGGTCCGTGATGGTGCGAGCATCGCTGAGCAAAATATCCGTGCCTTTGTAAAGGCGGAAGCCCTCAAAGTCGAATTCCTGCGAGAAGCGGTCGAAGCTGGCGAGCGCCAACGTATCCCAACTGAGCACCACGCGCCCATCGCCAGGGATTGCCGTCAGGGTCGGTGTGAAGGGCGGCTGCGCGAAGGTGTAGTCCGCGTTGAAGATGCTCTGTACGGTCCGGCGGTTTTTGAAGAAGTCCTGCTCATCAGACCCGAAGATCCACGCAGTCGAGAAGAAGTCCGTCTCGTTCGGTTCGAGGGCAACAGGACCGGAAGAGAACAGCAGGAAAGGCTCAATGTCCGCTTCCAAAGCCTCGGGCGTGGTGCCAAGCTCAAACTGAGCGAAGTTGAAAAGGCGGTCCCACATCCATGAGTCTTCGCGCAGGTTGTCACCCGACTCGTAGAAGGGGCGCGTCTGAAGATCGAAGCCCGTTAGACCGACTTGATCGCCCTCATCCACGTCAAGTTCGTCGAAGTTAGGCTCCCCAAGCGTCGGCATGCCGTCGGCTTCACCCGTATCCGGGCCGGGGTACCCGAGGTCGAACGGCCCCAAGCCGTCCAAACCAACGTCGTTGTTGATGGGCTCTCCGTCATCCCACTGGCCGTTGCCATTGTCATCGGTGTAGCCCACCCAGTCCATATTCTCGTCACCCGTCCACCAGCTTCCTGCTAGGTAGGCATCGCGCTGCTCGATCGGGCCATATACGCGGGTGAAGTTGACCACATCCATCATGCCCTGCGCTGCGGCCAAGATCTCGGCTTGCCCCTGGATAAGCGTGCCAGCCCCACTGAAGCGGGACTCATCGGTCAGACCATCCTCGTCGTTGTCGAGGTTATCGGTATCGCGGGAGGGGCTTTCGAGGAAGGCAAAACCGGTGTACCCAAGCTCGTAGGTACCGCCCGAAATGCGCGTCCCAATGCCATCTTGGTCCCAACCGAAGGCCACGTCCTCCTGCGGGTCATAGGCACCGACCTCGTCACCCTCTTCGTTTCCGAGACCATAGTCCATGATCTGCGCAAAGTAGAGCCGCTGATGATTGTCTTCCCCCCGGTTATAGAATCGGTAGAGGATAAACATGATGTCCTCGGCCAAGATGTTGGCCCATTGGAAGATGCGCACTTGGTTGAGGACCCCAAAGCCCCCCATCGTCGAATCCGATGCACTTGGATAGTATACGCCGAACTCACTATTCGGGTTATTTGTGAGTGGGTCGAAGGCGTACTCCATGTCGGAGTGGTCATCCATCACATAGTAGCTCTCCAAGTCAGCGTTGAACACACCTTTCCCGAAGAAGCCATTCCAAGCGGCCAAGTCAGGGTTGTTGTCGACATCATCGTTGGCCCATCCGGGGTCGTCTACGTTGTCGAGGCGGTCGGGCCAGAAAACGGGCCACGAGGTCGGGTCTGAGCTGATGGCCGGAGTCGGCGTACGTGTGCCCGTGGTGGGGTCCAAGCGGTTCGGGTTGTTAAAGCCCGGAAGCGGTAGCCAGCCCCACAGCTCACCACCGGGGCCTGTGCGTTTGCCTGCATCGCGGTAGGTTAGGATGACAGGATTGAGCGTCGTGTCGCGGGTGGCTCCTTGGTAGAAGCCTTGGTTCTGCCATTTCAGGCGTTCCCCGGGCACTTGGCCCGAAAGCATCGCACCAATGCCGTCGATGTGACGGCCACCAATCCCACGAGGCCAAACGCCCCACGGGAGGTCGTTCCACCGCGAGACTTCGCCGTGGTTACGGAAGTTGGTTTCGATCAAGTTACCATCCAAGATACCGCGCGCA
>CAYYHN010000147.1:5365-8482 GCA_964471245.1 uncultured Rhodothermaceae bacterium
GTCGTCTTCGTTACCGCGCAGGTCATCGCTAATCGACTCGGCGTTCTGCGCAGCCGCGCTGCCCATGCAAGCAACAGCTAACACGCTTAGCACGGTTGCACAGCGTAGAGTTCTCAACAGGTTGTACATAGACGTACAGCTAGATAAAGGTCAATAAAGACAGGGAGTCAACGATTAGAAGCGATAGTTCAGGCCTAAGCTTACTTTGCGCGGAGCGCCAAAGAAGCCTTGGTTGAAGTACCACTCGTCAAGCGAGTTCAGGCCTCCAACCACGCCTCCGGCACGCCGTAAGCGCTCCAATTCAACCGACTCATCGGCACGCCCAGTGTCGGAGAACACGTTGACCTCCTGCTCGATGTCAAACAGATTCTGTACTTGTAGGAAAAGCTGGAAATTCTGCTCTGTAAACGGAAGCCGATAGAAGGCACGAACGTCTGTCGAGTAGAAGATCGGCCGAGCAGCGTTGTTCTTCAGGTTCGACACAATGTCGTCGCGGATCGTCGTGTAGGGTGTTCCGCTTTGCAGGCGATTGATGAAGGTCAGGTTCAATCCGTCGACTGGCGTAAGGGTGAGCGTGTTGTTCAGCACATGACGGCGGTCCCAGTCGAGGCGGACCAATGAAAGAATATCCTCTAGGCCAGCCTGCTGACGTCCAAACGCTTCACCTGGAGCAGAGGAAGTACCCTCAGCAAACTGGAGGGTATAATCAAGCGTCCAGCTGAGCGAGCCGCCGGGGCGCTGTGCCAGCGAGAATGTCAAGCCACGAATCGTACCGTAGTCGCGGTTGATCCAGCGAACAGCGAAGTCGCCATTTGGGTTGCGGAGAATCTCTTGGCCTGTCAGGTTACGCACGTCTTTCGAGAAGAGCGTCAGTTCAAGGCTGATGTCATCAGTCAGGCCTTGTTGCAAGCCCACTTCAAACGACAGGGTGCGCTCGGGACTTAGGTTGGGGTTGCCAAAGCTGTTGGTGCCCGAAGTTGGGTTGATCTCGTATTCCGGGTTGGAGTACAAAATGCTGAATGCGGGTACCTGGAAGAACAGACCTGCCGAGAAGCGCATCACACCCGTAGCCGAAATCGGGAAGGCAATACCAAGACGCGGGCTGAACTGCAACTCCGGCTCCGAGTCTTCGCGGTTAGAGATGGTCTGCCCAGGGTTGTTCGGGTCTGGAATCTCGTCAAGGTTGGCCTGCTGCCAATCAACGGGGACCACATAGTCCGGGTCAAAGTAGTCGAAGCGCAACCCTGCGTTTACGATCAGGCCCGTGAACTCCATCTTGTCCTGGATGTAGGCCGAGAACTCTCTTGGGGAGACATTGAGTGAGTTGTCGCTCCACACGTCCGGTGATGGCTGCGGGAGGTTGCCCGTTCGAAACGACTTCTCAATCCCAAAGTCGCGGTTGTCCAAGTTATGGAGCCGCACCAAGAAACCCGCCTTCATTAGGTGGACGCGGTTGGCCTGAATCGTATAGTCGCCAACGATGCTGTGGGTCGTCGTAAGTTGGTCACTCGTGAACAGTTCGTTGCCGCCAACTGCAAAGGAGAACTGACCTTGGAGTGCACTCAAGTCGCTCGACTGGTAGCCTGGATCCGTCGGATCATCGAAGAGACGGACATCGGTCTTGTCGTGTAGGTAACTGTACGAGAGGTTTGCAAACGACTTGTTATCGATGGTCCATCGGAGGCCCAAGATGTGCGTCTGGTTCAAGAACTCCACGGTGTTAACAGCATCCGGGACGTACTTGTAAAATTTGTTGTAACCATCGAACGTACCGCCTTGGAAGAAGACGTTGTAGTCCAATTTCAGCATCGGCGTGAACTGGTAGCCCGTGGTCAGGTTGACCGACAAGCGCTCCGTCTTGTTACGCGGCACAAAGTCGCCATCACCCGTCGATTCGATGATCCAAGCTTCCGGCGGGAGCCCGGTGTTCAGATTCGACGACGAATCAGACGGCACAAACAGCTCGCGCCCGATGAAGTGTGAGTTGTCGCGTAGGTACCGCACGGAGCTTTGGAAACCCAGCTTGTTGCGCAACACAGGGCCACCAAGCGAGGCCTGAAGGTCGAGCAGGTTCGGGAACGTCGCGGCTTCATTGAAGCTGACAAATTCCGACTCGAAGTCGGAGGCGGCGAGGTTAGTACCGGGACCCGTATTACGCCGCACAAACTCAAGCTCGCGATTGCTTACGATGCCACCGACGTAGCTCAGCAAGGAACCCGACCACGCATCAGGCAGGTCTTTCGTCACAATGTTGACCACGCCCGACAACGCTTGCCCGTATTCCGCGTTGAAGACACCACTAATGACCTCTAGACTAGAGACCATGTTCTGCTCGACATCGAAAGAGGCGCTTTGGTTAAACGCGTTATTGATGGGCACGCCATTGACGAGATAGGCAACCTCGCCTGTACGACCGCCACGGAAGTGGCCGTCCACCACACCTGCTTGCAAGTTAACGGCGTCATTAATGTTGGTCACGGGCAATGCTTCAAGCTGCTCGCTATCGACAACAGCCGTGGTGGTGGTGCGGTCTACCTGGACGATGGGGCGCTCCGCAACGACCACGATCTCCTCGCCCTGAATAATCTCTTCGCGGATTTGAAAATCAATGGTCGTCGTCTTGTCGACGATGACGACAACATCCTGCACGGTCACGGTCGCAAAGCCAATGAAAGAGGCTTGCAGGACGTACGTACCCGGACGGACGTTAATGATGAAATAGTAACCGTCTAAGTCGGTAATCGTACCCTGCGTAGTGCCAGCGATAAGAACGTTGACACCAGGCAGCGGCTCGCCCGTTGCAGCATCGGTTACGCGCCCAGCGATCTTGCCCACCGTAATGGCAGCATCATTGGTGGTGATGACAGCATCCTTAGCAGGAGGAGCTGCATGGGCCAAGTTGGAATACAGGTCTGGCGCTAGCAAAAGGAGCATGATGCTCACATACCACGCACAAGAAAGCCAACGGACGGTCATGGGAGATGGGAACTGGGTGGAGAGGAGAAAAGGATGGGAAGGACGGAGAGGAGAAAGGGTGGAATGCGGCAGCTAGACCTGTCCGTACATTCCAACCTTTCCATCCTCTCCATCCTTGACGTCCAGAGGATGTCACCTTAC
>CAYYHN010000148.1:0-8454 GCA_964471245.1 uncultured Rhodothermaceae bacterium
CGTCGCCACGACGCGTATATTACGGGAGATTTGGGCCACAACCTGTCCCCTACCCGCTTTTTCACGCACATCCTTCCTATGCTCACCCTTGACCAACGATCAACCTTTTTTGAGTACGGCTTTGTGAAGGTGCCCGGAGCGCTGCCGAAGAACTTGGTTGATCGTATGCATTCGGCAGTTGAAGGAGCTTTGCAGGAACGACATGCCATCAAACTGGATACGCCCGCGACATGGATTGAGGGCGGCATTCGCGGCATTGGCGATGTCAATCGTACCGCTGCTTTTCGTCCGTTTGGTTCCCCAGCTATCACGTCAGTGGTCGATAGCGTGTTGGGAGCAGGGTCGTGGCGCGTGCCTTCTAGCTGGGGCCAAGTCCTCGTTACGTTTCCGGCCGCTACGTGGTCGTGGAACAGCCTTTTTCAAGGCCAAGTGGACGTGAAGACCATCATGTGGCACACCGACTATCCATTCAATGTATCGCCTGAGCCGTTGCAAGGTGTGCAACTATTTTGCCTCCTCGCTGACCTAGCCCCGGGCGGCGGAGGTACCCTCGTGATCGAAGGTTCGCACCAAGTCGTGGAGCGCTTTGCGGCGAGGCAACCTGCCGAAGCACTTCGCAAAATGAAGCACGTCCGCAAAGCGTTGCTTCGTAGCGACCCGTGGTTTACTGCACTTTCGGAGGCACGTTCACTTATGCGCCCAGAAGCCTGGATAGCAAATCAGCATACGACGATAGACGGCATCCCCGTTGCTGTGCGCGAACTCACCGGGAAGGCTGGCGACGTGTGGTTCTCGCATCCGTGGGTGCTGCACGCCGCCTCCCCCAATTGCAACAGTTCACCACGCATGATGGTCACGCAGCGCATCTATCGCTCCACCTAACTTGCCCTGCACAGCGGTTGTTGTTCATTCGCTGCATCTAGTTAATAACGTATGTCTCCTTACTATCAACAGCTTCGCGCCCGTGTCGGCACAACCCTACTCCTGTGCCCGAGCGTAGCAGCTGTGATCCATGATGCTGGCAAGCGAATCTTACTCCAATGTAAAGGCGAAGACGAAGGCTGGAGCTTGCCTGCTGGAGTCATCGAGCCGGGCGAGACCCCGCAGGAAGCCGTCGTGCGCGAGGTGCGTGAAGAAACTGGCCTCATCGTTCGTCCAGCCGAGATCCTCGGTGTTTTTGGCGGTCGCGCTTTTCGCCACACTTACCCCAACGGCGATGCAGTCGAGTACACTGTCATCGTATTCCAATGCACAACCCTTGATGCAAGCGGCCAGCCAACCGACGCAGAAACAGAGCGCCTCTTGTATTTCGCTCGTGAGGACATGCCGCGCCTGGCCCTTCCCTATCCAATCGACGTGTTTTTTCAGTTACCGTGAGCGTACATATCAGCTCCTCCCCCACTCCATTCAAAGGCGCACTATGCAACGGTCATGTCCTCACTGCCTTGACTTGGCAGAATATTACATCTCGCACACGTCTTTCATAGCAAGAATCATGATGTTTTAAGCATCCGATCGAGCCAACTGCTACGTTCGCCGTCTCAATTAATTTCCTGCTGTTTTCAGCGCAACGAACGTACGCTACTATGAGAGTCCTTGCCCTCTTCGTCCTCATCCTATTCACCGCCACACACGTTGCTGCCCAATCTGAGATCGAGCAGATTGGCGCTTCCATCCAGAAATACATCGATGGTACCTCACTCAATGATCCGGACCTCATTTCCGAAGCCTTCTACGAGGAGGCGTTTCTCTTTCTGAGCAAAGAAGGTCACGACATTTGGCTGGTTCCTATTGCCGAATACGCTGCTGGCTTCAATCGCGGCGAACGGGGCACGCCGAACGGGCGAACGGGACGTGTTCTCAGCATTGAGCACTACAACGATATTGCACTCGCGACGGCCGAAATCACGATTGCCTCGGCTAACCTCAAATTCATTGACGTTTTTATCCTAAAACGACTCGATGGTGCATGGAAAGTAATCAGCAAGGCAGCAACCCGGGTTGAATGACACTCAAGGTGCGGGTGCGTTGGCATTGCGAATGCGCATCAACCGCCCGTTCGGCTCGTCGGTAAGCAGGTAGAGCGCACCACTTGGACTCTGCGCCACGTTGCGTGCACGTACCCGATCGTCGAGGAAGAGTTCTTCAGCGCTCTTCATCACATCGCTGTCCACCTGAAAGCGCCAGAGGCTTCCGCCACTCAGCCCGGCTACAAGCAAACTATTTTTCCACGTTGGAAACTCGGAGCCGGTATAGAATGTGATCCCGGCCGGAGCCACAGTGTGGCGCCAGTACCACCGTGGCGGCGTCAGCGACCCGGTTTCCAGCGCAGGTGGCGTGTAGTCTGCTGCTCGGTAGCGGCCACTTGTCTGGAGTGGCCAGCCGTAGTTGGCGCGGGGCACGAGCACGTTCAGTTCATCCCCCTGTATTGTCCCATGCTCCGAGAACCATAGCTGCCCAGTGGTGGGGTGCACTGTTAGACCTTGCACATTGCGAATGCCTATTGCGAAAGCTCCGGGCACAGCATTAGGGCCGAAGTCTGGATTGTCTGCAGGGATACTGCCATCGGGATTGATGCGGTAGATCATACCGCGGGCATCGCGTACGTCTTGCGCTATGGGTACAGGCGGCTGCAATGCTTCCGAAAACAGTCGGTCGCCCACCGTGATATATAGTTTGCCATCGGGGCCGAATGTCATCGCACCACCATAGTGAAACGAGCCATCTGAAAAAGGGCTTGCGAGCAGCAACGTCGAGACATTAGCGAGCTTGTTGCCCTCCAATTGACCGCGGATAACTTTAGTAGTTGTTCCTTCTGGCGTCTCGGCGACATACGAGAGGTAAACCCACCGATTCTGAGCAAATTGGGGATCCAACAACACTTGCAGAAGGCCCTCGTTGAATGTGAGCCGTAGTCCTGCTTCAATGCCTCGGGGATAGTGCAACGAGGTCGCATCGGATAGTTTCGTGAACACCGAGTCGGCGCGATCAGCGGGGATGCCGCCAATAATTGTGCGTGCTTGTGTCTGCATGTTCACACGCAGCAGGTCGCCATCTTTCTCGGCAATCAGCGCTTCGTTTTCATCGAGAAAAGCGATGCTCCACGGTCGCTTTAGCCCATCAAGGACGACTTCTTTGAGAGGCAGTGGTGGCTCAATAGTTGCCTCATTCGTACGGCATCCCACCAAGAAGAACCCAACCAACAAGAACCCCAATACCATCCACTTAACCATAGCTTGCCTCGCTTCAATTATTGCACGAAGCCCCCAAGGTCACCACACGTGCGGCGACATGCTTCAACAATCATGTTTCTTGGATGAAAAAAGCCAGCAATTACGTCAAAAGAAATGATTAGGCAGACGCCATTGCTTGTTTTCGGAATTGGGAGGGCGTCTGGTTGAGTTGTGCTTTGAAGGCCGTGTTGAAGGAAGTCACATTGCCAAACCCACTATCGAAAGCAATCGTCGCGATTTTTTCGTGCTGCTTCTTAGGATCTCGCAAGAGCGCCTGCGCATGACGAATACGGTACCTGTTGACGAATTCCGAAAAGTTCACTTGTTCGCTTTCGTTAATCGCTTGCGACAAGACACGTGGCGCCACGCCTATCCGGTGCGCAACAGCAGCCAACGAGGTCTTTGGATCGAGGTATGGGTGCTCGGTTTCGAATAACGTCCGCGCGCGCTGGACCAGTTTCTTCGACGTCCCCACATCCACTGAGGAGTTGACGTACTTCTCCAGGGCAAACTGATGCTTTTGGAGAAACAGAAAGGCGAAGACATAGATGAGTAATGAAAAGGCCGTAGCGCCTAACACGTAAAACGGAATTAGGCGAAAGAATATGCCAGCATACACCAAAGCCACCAACGTAACGCCTATTAGAGTATTGCGATACCACCGATGTAGTGCGTCCCTTACACGAGATCGGACACGATTCCAGAGCCCCCAGCTAAGGAAGATGTAGCTGCCAAAATGTGCCAGCACTGTGTTGTATTGAATCGCTGAAGCAACGTCTGCCCGGTTTGGGATGACAGGGCTTAGCAGAACATATGCCATGAATGGCCAAAGGTGCACGCCGTACTGCTTGAAATGCAGGTGTTCTTTGTTTAGCAGGGCTCGTCCATACAACCATAGAAACGGACCTGCGAGCAGAAATCCTGAGATGCCGAGATTGCGCGGCCAAGGGCCAATCTCGGTAAAATTGAAGACCACGGCTTTTCCGATGCGGATGGTCAACCCAAGCAGCATCATCGCCAAAAAAACATGGGCTTGCCGATTGCCTGTTTTGAGGGAAAGTAAGTACACCACAAGGAAGAGTGCTTGTGCGATGCCAAGACTGCCAAGGATGAGCGTGAGGGTAGCTCCCACAGGATTGCGTGTTGAGGCTCTGCGGATATCAGTTGGGATGCACGACCATACTTGGCCCCTGCAAAATAGGTTGCATCCCAAGCGACGAACCAAGCTGTGCGCGCTAGAACCGCACGGCTAGCGTCTCACCAATGAGTTTGCCAACGTTGAGCGATGCGGTTGCAGCGGGCGAGGCGGCATTGATGACGTTGACGACACGATCCGTCTCTTGGATGTGAAAGTCGTCCATCATGTCGCCCGTACGCGTGAGGGCTTGGGCGCGGACGCCAGCGGGAGCCGGTTCAATGTCATCAAGCGTGACCTCGGGGATGAGGCGCTGGAGCGTGGAGAGGTAGTACGACTTGCTGAGCGATTGACGGAGTTCGAGGATGCCTTTTCGCCAATGCCGGATGGCGAGCTTTTGGAAGCCGCGATACTTCAAGATCTCGAACAACTCGCCCCAATGCACGTCACCGAACGTATACCCTTCGCGGGCAAACGCAATGATGGCGCTCGGTCCACACTCTATACGACCATCGGTCATCCGCGTGAAGTGGACGCCGAGAAACGGGTATGCGGGGTCTGGAACTGGGTAGATGAGGTTGCGGCACAAATGCCGTGCGTGCGGCTTCAGCTCGTAGTACTCGCCCCGGAACGGCACGACCTGCGCGTCCGGCGTCTGACCGCTCATCTTCGCCACGCGATCCGCGTAGAGGCCCGCGCAGTTGATGACGTACTTCGCCGTCACTGCATTCTGCGTCGTCGTCAGCGTGACGGTGCCGTTGTTGGTCAGCAAACCCGTGACTTTGGTACCGAACAGCAAGTCGTGCCCGCGCTCTTCGAGCAATGCTGCAAGGCGAACACAGACGCCCGTGTAGTCCGCAATACCCGATTCGGGCACATGAATGGCCTCGACGCCTGCACAGTGCGGTTCGAGTTCGCGGAGCCGCTCCGGCCCAATCAGTTCGCAGCCGATGCGGTTCTGCTGACCACGCTCATAGATGGCGTGCAGCCCTGCGCGCTCGTCTTCCGTAACCGCGACGATCACTTTGCCGCATACATCGTAGTCGACGCCTTCACGTTCGCAGAACTCGACGAGGGCGCGCTTGCCTTCGCGGCAGTTTTCGGCTTTGAGCGAGCCGGGCCGGTAGTAGATGCCGGAGTGGATGACGCCTGAGTTGCGGCCCGTCTGGTGAAACGCAACGCGGTCCTCCTTCTCCAAGATCGCAAGGCGCTTGTCGGGATAGGTCTGCGCCAAATGGTAGGCGGTTGCTAGCCCAACAATTCCCCCGCCAACAATTGCTACATCGTAGGTCATCGCACCTGTGCACGCTGTTTCCAAAACAGGCGCAAAAATACCTAGCGATACAACTAGTTATGAAAGGAAAGTGTGGAAAGGGTAGAAAGATTGGGCGAAAGACGTTGCATACAAACCCAACTTGCCCACAGTGAGACAATCTAATTTGCAGGAGGAATTACTTCGATTTGAGCGATCCCAAATATGCTAGGATTGTCTACCAACTCAACTCGAATCGTCAAGGTACCAGTGAATCTAGCTTTTCCTACACTGAATTCTGCGGTGGCCATTCCGGCGCTATCACTCGTTTGTTGGTTACGAAACCCGTCCTCTACACTGTCGAATCCGGGCACAACTTGATTGCCATCGACCGTAGCAATAAACCTTATAGGCGTCCCAACACTTGCTAAGCCTCCATTGTTACGGCGCAACGTGGCCGTCACCCGAGTCTCACTTCCGCTCCCAAAAGTCGAGTCGGCAACCAGTGCAAACGCATCGGCTTCAACCTCAATAAAATCAGGGATGACTGACTCGTACCGAATAGTGTCCCGACGCACGGTCTGCGCAACAACTGCTTCTACATGGACTATGCCCGAACTGGTAGTACTTACAAGTCGGGCTCGAGCTACTCTGCTTGGATCTGTATTTACAGTGATACTTGCCCCACGTTCTCCAGCACTCACAAAGTTGCCGTCACTGACTTTAAACGTGACTTGGGTACTTTCTGGACTAGCGCTTGGACCCAGCTGCGCTTCGTAAGTCACAAATGAAACGCCATCGGCTTCCAAGAACTGTCTGTCCTTTGTGAGTATAAGTACGGCATCTGGGTCTACTTCAGTAAACTCGACCTGAGCCGTCTGAACTACACCTAAGCCCGTTGCACTTACGACGGCAACTTCACCCACCCGATTGCCGCTTGCTAGGAAAACAAACGCCTCGTTGTTGGCATCTACCATACGTACGACGGGCTCCCCGCTGGTGCTTCCGACTAGCGTACCTGCTGTCGTTGAAAAGGAGATCATACGCTGCTCTGGCGTTTTCGGCTCTTTTTTTAGGGTAGCCACAAGTTTGACGCGTGTTATCCCGTCTGCGGGGATTGTATTCGTATCAGGTACCAATGTCAACACATCATCGGGGGTTACCTCTTCAAAGGTCACCTGTGCCGTTTGAACAACACCGGCACCAGTCGCACTCACCACGGCGACCTCTCCGCCACGCACGCTGCTAGTTAAGAAGACAGAAGCTTTACCGCTCTCATCTGCCATCCGCGAGACCTCTCCCTCACCATTACTGCCCTCTAATGTCCCAGCAGTTGTAGTGAATGTAATTTTGCGCTGATTGGTAGTAAGCCCATCGTTCTGGAATTGTGCAACCAACTCCACACGCGTTACGCCATCAGCAGGTATGGTATCTTCGCTGGCGCTTAAGGAGAGAATGTCATCAGCAACAACTTTCGTAAAAGTCACTCGCGCGTATCGCCTTTCCGACTTTACCAGTAACAACTGCTATATCGCTTGGCTGGACGTTACTTTTCAGAAAGACACTTGCCTTAAATTCATCATTCAATGGAACCTTGATTTCTCCGGAAGTGTCGGCACCTACAAGTGTTCCGGCAGTCGTTGCGAATGTCACAAATCTGTTCTCAACATTGACTCTTTTTTGCAAAACATGGGCTGTAATTTGTATTCGTGATACTCCATCTGCTGGAATACTGGACTGCTCAGCATAGATTGCCAAGATCTCATCAGTATTTAGTGGCTCTGTATCACAGGCTACAATTACAAGAGATAGCATTCCAAAAATTAGCCTATACACATTTCGCATAACTTATACTTCTTTAGTCAGACGCAAATCATAATGCTCAATACCGGAATCTAATTTCTTGTGACGCCTGGAAATACTGATCCAATTATTCCCCCGAGTGTAGAACGAACATCCCAATCTACCGAAACTGAAACGAATGGGGATAAGCCAAGTTTGGACCTTGACACTAGCGGATTTGCATCTGGCTTCTCTATCCACATAATCCCGGACGTGAAACGTATTGCATCTGTGACTCGATACCCAACTCCGGTTAAGAAAGTCCTATTAGAGAGCACGTCATCTCGCTTTCCTTCTTCCTTCACAGAGCCAGTTGTTACACCAATCATTAAAGCGGTACGCTTGAGTGGAGAATCGAAGATGCGCTTCGGCAAAGGAACGCTCCTATTAACAGGATTCAAGATATACATATTAACGCCCAGATAAGGCTGCAACTCTCCTATTCCAAATGCCCATACAAATCCCAAATCAGCTGTAATCGAATATTTCGCCCTTTCCTTATAGTTTACTACTGTAGTTAACTCCCCACCTATTGCTGAGACTGCGTATGTGCTATCAAACTTTGGAACTAAAGTAGAAATACCTCTTACTCTTGCTTCTAACATCCTTTTCAACCTAGCATAGAAATATTGAGTATCGTTTAAGTAGAGAATAAGTTCTTCAATTTCGCCGGCAAGCTTCTCGAATTCCTTTTTTTCACTGCCCGAAGCTTGAACGTATTCACCCAGAGACGAATACTCTCCAACAAAGTTTTTCAAATTAATAAGCGTATTGATTGTCGACATTAGATTATCAATACGTGGCTGAATCAACTCTGGATTCCATATGTTTCCAAGATCTGTTGCCATGCTATTTGCTTGCTCCACAGGCATAGTAAGAGTACGCTCCCCATACGCTATCTCATATGCTCTATCTCCTACATTAGCCAACAGTACACCTAGCCGAGACAGGTCAAAACTTTGGGAGATATAAGCATACGAATCTCCTCTTTT
>CAYYHN010000149.1:0-8429 GCA_964471245.1 uncultured Rhodothermaceae bacterium
GCCGTCATCGCGCACATCAAAGCCGCCCCTATTGCCCTCGGCGATGTGAAGCGGTATCAGGGCGAACTCGCACGTGCCAAGGACGATCCTGATGTGCTGCTCTCGCTGATGCCGTGCGCCTTGGTGCTCGCGAAAGATGGCACCATCGGGCCGAAGCATACCACGCCACGGGCAACGCACCGCGTTGATGTGATGCTCATCACCGAGACACATGCCCTCGATGCACAGGAAGCCGCCGATGATGCGCTCGACATCGGTGAAGCCCTGATCGTCTACCTCGTAGGCAATCGGACCATTGACCATCAAGGCGCACAGTTCCGCGTCAACCTCTCCGAAGGCATCGACTATCAGATTGGTGCGATGGACGATCAGTTCTGCATCTACATCGTGTCGTTTGACCTTGAAACCATAGTGAACCCTTGATCCCATGAAGCCGCTCGAACAACCCGTGCTGCAACAGCAGGTAGATCTACGGTACCGACTGATGGTTGACTACCCCCTCGCCCTTCCTGAATGGCCGTTCGGGATTATCCGTCTACATGCAGGGTTTCTTTCCGATCTGCACAGCGTCCCGATCTGGGTGCCCCGAGTCATCGCGGACGATGATGATTACCCACTTGCTGCCCTGTTTCACGACTTACTGTACCGACACCGTGGTTTCATCGGCGCGACCGATGCGTGCTGGACAAGCGGCAGGGTATGCTACACCCGCCTACAAGCCGACCGACTGTATCGCTATTTACTATCCCAATCGGGTGCACCCGCGTGGCAATGTTGGCTAATGTATGCCGCCGTACGCCTTGGCGGTCGTGCTCGGTGGAGAACCCGCAACACCAAACCCTAATCAACATGCTCCAAAAGATGCCCACAAAACCACTTGAACCCGTACCGACTACGCTGCCCGACGCCTCGAAGACGCCGTACCAAGGTCTTGCCGAAGACCTCGTCGGCATCGTCGATGACATACCCGAAGCCATTGACCGCGCTACCGACTGGCTGCACAGCCAGATCGACCGGGACCGCATTCCCGATGCCCTTGAGAAATGGCTGATCCGCACAGCCTTGCGGTTCCTCTACCGCTTGGCAAAGCGTCGGCTCATCGCAGCCTGAGCCACACAAGAAAAAGCTATGCTATTGAAACGCCCCGCAGGCCGAAGCTTGCGGGGCGTTTTTCCTTTGGAAAGGTAATTGTCCTGATTACGATCTCCCAAAGGTAGTCATACCATGACGCGTTCAATGAGTAGCGCGTAGAGTTCGGTCATCCGCTCTGTGGCTGCTTCCACCTCATAATCTTTGCTACCCACTGCTACTTCAATTTTGGGTACACCCAAATGGTCCGTAATCGATACGGCAGTGATCTTGCCGAAAGGCACCGACACAACACCCTGCTTACCACCGAAGACGCTGGTGCTCATAAATACAAAGCGTCGGTGCGTAATAGCTGCAAATTTTAAGCCTTCTGCTACCATCATATCCACTTCCTCTTCGGGAAGCAGATACGGCTTCAGCTTTTCGGTTGCCTTTTCAGTTGCCTCGTTTTGGCTTTTCTCAATCCATTTATTCAGGATACCCATAGCTATTCTTTGTTTCCCGTCCAGATAACACGCCCATACGAGCGCTGAAAAAAGATGAAGCCGAGCCCGCCAACCAAGATGCCCACAGCAAAAACAATGGTGGCGATTTGAGGAGGCATCGGATAGCGCGGATCTGCAATCGCAGCAAGTGTAGTTATCTCCACATTTCGCTTTTTTCGCTCGTCGGCGGCTTCCTCCATCCATCCTAGTGTTAGTTCTACCTCCTCTGCATGGCTGTCTTCCATGCCAATTTGCAGGGATGCGATAAAGGCACTGGAAGCAACCCTGTGCGCCTCAATTCCCGCAGGAGCAAACCCTTGCGCCATCAGTGTATCAGCTTCCCGAAGGTGTGCCGCGCCAATCCAGCGCAAATACCTCGCACGCTTCTCGCTATCCATGTACTTGATAGACACCTGCGCACTTGTATACATGTCCGAGGCGCATACAAAGTCGTGCTGCTTATAACAGATGTACGCTCTGCGCATCAGTATCTTGCCTCGGGCCATGCTATCGACTCGCGTGGGCATAACGTGATCCGTGAGCAAATACTGATTGATTAGGTCTAGTGCCTCTTGTAAATTGCCGTTATCGATCAGGCTCCAACTGAGCGTGTCGAGGTCGCGTCCCCCGGTTGGTGACGTGACAGGTTTTTGTTCACCCTCACAACCCAATAACAGGAGGCAGGTTATGAAGGCCAAAATGATTAAGCGCATCTTGCGAAAGGGAGATGATCCCGACGGCAATGGAGGAGACGGGGGCGGCGATGGAGGTGATCCTCCCGGAGGCCCCGGCAATCCACCGCCGGGTGGTGGCTGAGCATAGCTCAGGACGCACCAGTCCCAATTAATTTCATTGCCCCTGTCGCTTTTTCATTTCTTCGTAAAAGAAATGGATGGCGGGAGGGGCAAAACTTTTGCGTGAATCGTGATGTCTGCCTGTTCCCACGGTACCGTTTGGGCATCGAAAATCTGATCTACATGGCGGTATAGGATGCCGCCTGCAATCTCTGTGATATGCAATCGATGCACTGTGCTGTCGAACGACGCAAAGTATTCCCCACTTTCAAGCTCCCCATTCGCTTGCAATTCTCTTAATGCGATGGGCTCTGGATACTTGCGCACCAACATGTAATGCTTTTCCCCAGACCGACCGAAGACTTCTGCAAAGAATAGGTTCTCCGAGCCGTGCCACTCTACGACCTCGGCTGGAATCGGCTCTGACGATAGCCAAGGTTCCGAAAGCTTGCCTCTTCGCAGTCTGATCACAGGGGTTCTTAGCCGACGACCTGCGTAATCACTACGAGGCTCCCGCACACCCTCCTCTAACAGAGGCGCGTTTCCGCTTTTCACTTCACTACATGGAGTGCCCCAGAAAAGCCAATTCAGATCCACATCCTTGCACTTTGACAAAATAGTCTTGTATGGAACCGAATTACGTGTCTTCCACACGCTCGGAAGTCCTTTAGACACTCCTAATAGCGCTGCAAGCTCGGTTTCAGTCTTCAACCTGTAATGTTTCATCAGGCGCTCGACAACTATTTTGGCACTTTGTTCTTCTACACCTTGCAAAGTGATAACTCCTGTTGTACATTCTGATAACGGGACCCGCTTTATGGGGCTTGCAAATGTAGTCATAATGTAATGCCGACAATGCGAGAAACAAAAATATCTCTAATCGAGAGCGGTGAACTTCTTACAGAAGAAAAGAGCCGCATCGTGGATGCTGCCCTAGCGCTTGCAGGGCATAGTCGTAGCTCATGGTCAAGCCAAAGTGGCCTCAACTACACGAATCTTCGTCAGATGCTGAAAAGCAAGCGTGTAGTCATGCCTAAGTACGCTGTTGCGATGAATCAGCTTTTAGCGTCGCAAACACAGTGGTTGCGTATTGCCGCCTAGGCTATTCACTTTGCAAACTTGTAGGATTATAATCTGCAAAACGATGAACAATAAAGGTGCACTTCCTTCAGCTTTCGCACGTGCGTTGAAGCATTGTGTCACAAGTCAGCGCTTCACATGGGAGGAACTGGCCGAGGTTGCGGGCATGTCGTCACGGCATCTGCGCAACGTAGGGGACGGGACCGCTGAACTTGGACACACCAAGGTTGAGGCGATATGCCGGTATCTGTCTGAGAATAACTTTACGATGGCTAGCAATGCCTTCTTCTCGCCGAAATGGGCACCTGTTCTCAAGGCTACAGGCACAGCCAACTTCACCACAAAGGACGAATTGTGCCGTGGTGTCCACGCCCTCGCAGACATCGACGATGCCTTCACCGACAAGGACGGGGCGGCTTACGATACGCAACTCCAACGCCTCCGGCAGGTCGTCGCAGACCTCGAAGCCGAAGGGCAAAGCCTACCGAGGGTATAGCCATGCGCAATCCACAATACATGTTACCCGGCCTCTTTTTCAGAGGCAGCTTGCTGACCCTCTGCCGACTGCTTGAGGAGATCCAGCCCTACGCGAACGCCCCGCGCAGTATGCCGCCTATCGAGCGTGTGCTGCTCGTGCGTGCAAACGCGGCGGGTGCGCTCGATGTGCAGGAATGCTATGCCGAGCAGGCCCCCAATCCACGGGAGTTCTACGCCTACCCCTGCGAGAAGCTGACGCTCTTTCGGGCCGTCAAAGATGGCGACTACGACCAGTTCGCATGGGCTGATGTGCGCTACGTTGGCAGCGGTATTGGCGTCATCCTAGAATTAGAGGATCCCACCACATGAGCGCTAAAAAGCAAGCACTCGTCCTCGCTGTGATCGACCGCCGTACGGCACCGCCACAGGTACGCAAGTTTCACTTCAAAGACCATAACTCTTTCCTGATTGAACTTGCCAAGCAGGTGAGTACGGACGGTATCGTTCACGAAGTAACCCAAACGGTCCTCACCATCTACCCACAGAGCCAAGCCATTCTCTTCGACCAATGAAGCAAGACACCACGTTTATCCGATTCGTTGACGGCTCAACCCGCGAGTGTCCCATAGAGCGACGGTTCATTTACATGGGCGAACAATGGGCTATCACACCTGATGCCAAGCACCCGTTGTTTAAGCGGGTAACGCATGTCGCCACAGGTGCCCACATACCTCGCATACTGACGCAAGACGCCGACGAGGCATTTCGCCAGTCCATGAGATTCCTCGATGATATGGGCAACCTCAAGCTGCGTGGTGCTCTGCGTCAATTACACCTACAAATCGCCCAATGAGATTATGGACAGGTGGCGGAATTGGTAGACGCCGACACGCTGAAAAGCGATTGTGTAAATGAGGTCACATAAGAGGGGCACTTGCTGACCACAGTAAACCTTCGCGGTTCTGAGAACAACCCTCGTGCAGGTTCGAATCCTGCCCTGTCCACATCCCCAAGCCCACAATAAACCGATGAAACCTACTGAACGCACCGCTACGATTCGTCGCCTTCGCAGCAACGGCGTCCCGCCCACGACCATTGCCGAGCGCTTGGGCTGCTGCCTGCGCACCGTACAGCGTGCCCTTCAAGGGCAAACATGGCCGGACATGAGCGCACTCGTGGGCACCGAAGACGAGGTGATCCTGTGGCGTGTTGCTCGTGAGTCCGGCTTCAGCTATCGCGAGATCGGCCACTACTACGGTGTGAGCCATCAGACCATTGCCAACCACTTAGGCCAACCCCGCGTCGTCGAGGGCGACGCCGAAATCATCGAGGTCGTTGCATGAGCAATAATCAGAAAGCCCTCTCCGTCTACGATGCTGAAGCCAAAGAGCTTGTAAGTATCGAGCCCGAGACGCAACTGCGTGCCGCCTCGCAGCATCGTCTCGTTGAAGCCTCGACACTCGTTAAGGCGGTTGCGCTCGCCAGAATTGCCGACGAAAGGCTCTACCTCGGCCTCGGCTGCTCAAGCATGAAGGAGTATGCAGAGCAAATGCTCGCCGACAAGTACCGCAACGTACTGAATTACGTGAAGGTCGGGCGCAAGTTTGGCGCGCTGCTTCCCTCCACTGAAGTGCAACCGGTTGCACTTCTAGGAAATGGCGAACCCTCAGCCGAAGCAGAAGAGCAAGCCCAAGATGCGAGTGCATGGGGTGGCCTCGGCTTGCGCAAGCTGGTTGCGCTCACGCGGGTAGAAGACGCCAGTTTTGAGGATCTAGTCGGAGACGACGCGCTGACCATGCCGGATGGAACGGCTGTTTCACGCGAGGAACTAGCCGCCATGAACTCCAAGCAGGTGGAGGAGCTTGTTCGCAGTCATAAGCTGAGCAAAGAGGCTTATCAGCGAGAGATTCAAAGGCAGAAAGAGAAGGTCAAACTCGCCAAATCCGAGCGAAAGACAGCCGAAGAGGAGCGCAAACGTGCCGAGGCCGAACGCGACAAAGCACGCCAAAAAGCTGAATCTCTCGAAGCCCTCTTCGCCAAGGAACACCAAGGCTACGAGATCAACGAGCAGCGCCTCGAACAAGCGGCCAAGAGCTTGCGCGACCTGCGTCGCTACAGCATGAATTGTAAGCTCGACGAGGACAGCCCCGAAGCGCTGCTAATGATGCTTCAAACGCTGGCCCGCGACACCGACAAGTTCCTGCACGACCTCCGCGCATACTTCGTCTCGGCCCTACTCGCAACCGACACCACGCTGCATCAGGTCGCCGACGTGTGGACGGGCGATGGGCAACGCAAGCGGGAAGTCATCTTGAAAGCTGGCTACATGTTTCAGGTGACGACGGATAGTGAAATCGATGTCGTGCATCGCCGCACAGGCGAAACGCATGGGCCATTCCCCAATGAGTTGGCAGCCGTTGAGGCTGTTTACGAAACGCTGTAGCGCTATGGAAATGCCCCTGTACAACATGCCGCCACTTGAGCACGTGCTCGAACGCGTCTGCCTGCATTTTCCCGGTGTCACGCCCGAAATGGTGCTGTCAAAAAACAGAAATCCAAACGTGTGCCTAGCTCGGCACGCTGCTGCCTACGTGCTCTATAGCTTTGAATTGCCTGGGCGCGTTGTTGCCAACATGCTGTGTCGCTCCAACCATTCGACTGCGCTAAACAGTGTGTACCGCGTGCGTGAACTCATGGAGAAAGACCCCTCCTTTTGTGCCATCATCGAACGCCTATAGCCATGAGTGGACTCTCGAAGCGCAAGCAAAACATCCGCGATACTGCCGCAGGGGCAGCGCGCACGCGCAGCCTTGCCAAGCTTCACATTGCAAAAGCACAACTCGTGCAAGCTGGCAAGCTAGACGACCTCGCGTACCGTAGCATCCTCGCAGGCGTCTTAGGCGAACTGTCCATTCGATACGAGGGCGAAGCCTCGTCTAAGTACCTCACTCCTGCCGGATTCAAGCAGGTCTTCAGCGCCTTCAAAAAGCTCGGCTGGGAAGACGAATGGAAGCCACGCGCCGGACAGCAGACACGTCCCAAGGGCAGACGCAAGCCACTCAACCACCAACCCGAACGCCGCTACCGTGGCACAGGCGGCGAGAATCTGACCGACCGCCAAGCGTGGAAGATTGAGCAGCAGGAGACCGCACTCGGATGGCATGAAAATCCGAAGCGACTCCAAGGCTGGATCAAACGCCAGCTTGAACTACCAGAAGGCATCGCCAAGACCGTGGAAACACTGACCAATCGCGAGGCAAGCAAGGTCATCACGGGCCTGATGAAGCTCACTGGTGAGCGCCCTAACCGTGGCAAGGTGCGTCGCCGCAAGAACGCGAAGAAGGAGGGCTGAGCATGCCGAAGAACCGAGATATCGACTTGCATGCCCTGCGCCGCGCATTGGAGGCAATACCGGGCCGAAAAGGCAAGCGTACGTACATGGAGCAACGCGCCGCCGAGATCGGTGTCAGCTACACCACGCTGTACCGCTGGCTGCAAAAGGAGTTCGGAAAGAAGCGTACCATCGAGCGCGCCAACAAAACCTACACCGACGAGGATCTGGGCGAGATCGTACGCCTGAAAGAGATGTATCAGACGATCACGCTCAAGGGCAAAGCTCGCGAACTGGCTACGCGGCGTTGCATCGAAATGCTCATCGACGACGGTTACGAGCGTGCAAAGAAGTTTACTGTGGGCGGTGTCAATGCGGCCCTTGGAAAGGCAGGCTACCGTATCCCCGAATACCGCGTTCGCATCGAAGCCGACTACGCATGCCAACAAGCACAGATCGACTTTTCGCGGAGCAAGCACTTTCAGGTCGTCGAACCGCTCGGCGGGGGCGATTGGCTGCTGCGTGTCTCGGCCAAAGAACTCCACTACAAGGCCGGTGACTATCGCCTGCGCACGTGGGTATGCCAGATGAAAGACGAATACAGTCGTCTTCGCCTGATCCGATACTACGCAGAAACAAGTGAGAACCCCCTGCTCGGACTAGGCTTCCTGAACTGGTGCTTCGGGCGAGAGGAAGACGGCCATCAGATGCGCCACCTACCCGAACGCCTCAAGGGCGACCAAGGCGCGTTTATGAAGTCGAGCGAGACGAACACCATGCTCGACGCCCTTGATGTGCGCGGCGTCAAAACAAAGCCGGGCAACAAGGAATCGCAAGGGAAGGTCGAAAGTGGCTTCCGTGGCCTCTGGCACCACGAAGCACAACTGGCTACGCAATGCATCCTTGATCAGGGCTCCAAGGCATACATCACACTATCCGAACTGAACGCGTGGGTGCATCAGCAGATGATGCGTGAACACCGCTTGGCACACCCCACCTTCGCGGGCCTGACCCGTGGCGCAGCCTATCAGCAATCCATCCTGCGCCGCCCGCCCCGCACCGTCGATCATGACCTTCTAGAACTGGCGTGCTCTGTCTGGGAACGCAAGGTCGATGCCACCCGCATGTTGTCGGTCGAAGGCGTCAAGCTCGAAGCGCCATCGTTCGCCGCTG
>CAYYHN010000150.1:0-8415 GCA_964471245.1 uncultured Rhodothermaceae bacterium
ATGTAGCTGCCAACAACGTGTTCGTGCTCACGGACTACGACGGGTTCGATCCGGAAGTCAACACGGCAGCAGCTTCTTCGGTCGGCAACATCCCGATCCTGAGCTTGGGCATTGACTACACGAACTACCCGCGTCCGCGCACGTTCACAGCAGGTATCACCATCGGTTTCTAAATTTTTGCGACCGGATGTAGGTATATCCGCAGCGTGGCGTACTAGATATGTGGAGAACGCTGCGGATATGCCGCCCACACTGTGTAATGCTACACTAGACTACACTTGAGATTGATCATGATTGAGAAAAGGAAAAACGGGTTGGTCACCCTGCTGCTAGTAGCGCTTTTTGCGCCGCTCGCTTTTACGCTGCAGGGTTGCACTGACCTCGACGAAGAAACGTTCGGTGTGATCACCGCCGATCAGTTCTTCCAGACGGATGAGGAAATCGTGGCTGCGCTCGCGCCGGTTTATGCCCAGTTGCGTGTGCTGCAATGGAACTACTTCAACGTCTCGGAAGTGACGACGGACAATGCCATCGTTCCCGTCCGTGGCACGGACTGGGGGGACAACGGCCGTTGGCAGCAACTGCACCAGCATACGTGGGATGCCTCGCACGTGGACATCGCCGGTGCATGGGTCGACAGCTTCACGGGGATCGCTCGTGCCAACACGGTATTGGCGCAGTTGGTCAACGCCACGGGCGACGTCTCTGCGGTGGAAGCCGAATTGCGCTTCCTGCGGGCCTACTACTACTACACCCTGCTCGACCTCTACGGCGGTGTGCCGATTGTGACGGACGCAGCCACCGATCCTGACAACCCCCCCAGCCGCAACAGCAACGTCGAAGTGTTCAACTTCATCGTTGATGAGATGACGGCAGCACGTGCCAATCTTGCTGACAGCTGGGATGCGGCTAATTCAGGCCGTGCCACCAAAGGTGCTGCTGATGCGGTGCTGACACGCCTCTTCCTGAATGCCCAGACCTACACGGGTACGGTTTCCGCAGGTGGCCTGCAGCCAGGGCAAGCACGCTGGAATGATGTGATTGAAGCAGCCGACCGTGTCATCAACTCGGGCAACTACAGCCTGACGAGCGACTACTTCGATAGCTTCCGCGTAAACAACGCAACCTCACCGGAAGTCATCATGTTCGCTGGGATGGGCAACACGCGTGATGAGTGGCTCTTCGGCCTCAACCTGATCTCGCGTACGAGCCACTACAACATGCTGCCGGAGTCACCGTGGAACGGCTTCTCGACACTGGCTGAAACGTTCCAAGCCTATGAAGATGGCGACCGCCGTAAGGACATGTTCCTCATCGGCCCCATCTACTCGGCACCGAACCAGAGCTGTGTTGGGAACGAGTGCTTTAGCGATGCTTCGTCGGGCTTGCTCCAAGACCGTAATGGCAACGACCTGATCTTCACGGAAGACTTCCTCACGCCTGCTGGTGTGGACCAGATCAGCACGCCGTTCCCGGTCAACACGAACGAGACCTCGGGCGTCCGGATCTACAAGTACGAAGTCGACGGTGGCCGTCCCGGTGGTCAGGCACACGGCAACGAGTTCGTGCTGTTCCGCCTGTCGGACGTGATGCTTGCCAAAGCTGAAGCCCACAATGAGTCGGGCATTGCTGGTGCCCTCGGCATCGTCAACCAGATCCGTAACCGTGCTGGGCTACCTGATGCATCGTGCTCGGGTCAAGCCGACTGCCGTGAGTTGATCATGGCCGAGCGCCATCGTGAACTGCTCTACGAGATCAGCCGTCGCCAAGACCTGATCCGTTCGGGTGGCTACACGGATGCCGGTTCGGCATGGTCGTGGAAAGCCAACAACGATGGCTTCCGCGTGCTGCACCCAGTTCCACAGCTGCAGATCGACGCCAACCCGAACCTCACGCAGAACCCGGGTTACTAAGCCGACCTGTCTGATGTAGCGCAACGCTGCATCCTCGGATAACCGGAGCGCCCGGCTGGTGAAAAGCTAGCCGGGCGCTCTGTTGTTACAGGGTTTGTGTGGTTCCAATACATCCGTTTTTACCCGCATTATTTTCCCGAATGGCGCCCGGCTTTCGATAGGTTTCCGTACTATGACAATCCGGTGTTGATTGCCCAAACTAAACCAAGCGAGGTCTATTGATGAATACGCATCGCCTTTTGAGTATGCTGTTAGTCCTTTGCGTTTTGAGTGGCTGCCAATCGACCAGCGAGGTACATGAAAAGCGAGAAGCCAACACCGTAACGGGTCAAGAGCTCCAGCGCTCGGCCCCGACAGCGGTCAACATCTCCGAACTCATTGAAGGCCGCATCGCAGGCATCCGTGTCGTCAACGCAGCCGATGGGAGCGTGCAGGTACAAACGACGAGTCGGGTCAGCATTTACGGAAGCAACGCGGTTCTGATTGTGGTAGACGACTTCCCAGTAGAGCCCAATGCGAACGGTACGTTGCCCGGCCTGAATGTCAGCGAGATCGTCTCCATCAAGTTGCTCAAGGACCTGACGGAGACCTCGCGCTACGGCATGCGGGGCTCCAACGGTGTTATCTTGGTTACCACCAAGGGCGCAAGCAAGCCGACAGGTCGTGCCACAAACCGAACCGCGCAAGCGAGAGAAGAATGATGCAATCTGCCCCACATAGCCGTTGGCTTCTGTTGGTGCTTTGCATCATGCTAGTAGCCTGCGGCACATCCGACAACACCCGTGAAAAGCGTGACGCTAACTCAGTTTCCGGGGATGACTTGCGGCGAATGGCACCGACGGCCGTCAACATATCCGAGCTGATCGAAGGACGAATTGCTGGCGTGCGCGTCGTGCAAACTGGCGATGGGAGCTTGCAAATCCGTACGACGGGTCCGACAACGATCACTGGCAGCAACGCGTTGCTCATCGTGGTTGACGACATTCCGGTGGAGCCAAATGCGAACGGCACATTGCCAGGCCTAAATGTGAGTGAGATCAATTCAATTCGCCTCCTGAAAGACCTGACGGAAACATCCCGCTACGGCATGCGTGGGTCCAACGGTGTTATTGTCATCAAAACGAAGGGGGCACAGCGGCGGTAGCGATGCAGCGAACAGGTTGGTGGAGATGGGGCGTACTGATGCTAGTACTGTGCCCGCTTGTGGCCCAAGCGCAGAATGTGGCGGTGCGCGGCTTCGTGACTGATGCCACTGACGGGCAGCCGCTGCAAGGGGCCAACGTGGTGCTAACCAACGCTGCCGGTGAGATTACAGGCAGTGTTGCAAACAAGGATGGCTTCTACCAAGTCGGTGGCCTAGCGCCCGGCTTGTATACCTTGCGGATCAGCTTCATTGGCTATGAGGCATACACCGATGCGCTGTCCTTGGGTGGACAGGCTTTCGTCACGGTATCCGTCGAACTTGGGCCAGCCGCAGAGTTGCTTGAGGAAGTAGTGGTCGCTGCCGAGAGTGGTGCGGCGCGTGTGCAGGCAGGCTTGCAGACCGTTCGCCCAGCTGACTTGGCGCGCATTCCTACCCCCGATGCAGGCGGCGACCTTGCAACCTATTTGCAAACCCTGCCGGGCGTTGTCTCACTCGGCGACCGAGGCGGCCAACTCTATGTGCGAGGCGGTACGCCCGCCCAAAACCTCGTCCTCATCGACGGGCTGACAGTCTATCAGCCGTTCCACATCGTTGGCTTCTTCTCGGCGTTTCCCGAAGACCTCGTCTCCCATGTCGACGTATATGCAGGCGGCTTCGGTGCGAAGTATAGTGGGCGCATTTCGTCGGTGATTGACGTGACGACGCGGGAGGGCAACAAGCAATTCTTTGAAGGAGCCGCCTCACTCAGCCCATTTCTGACGAGCCTGCGCGTTGAAGGGCCGCTTCGCAAGGGTGAGGTGTCGATGCTCGCATCGGTACGGCGCTCGGTGATTGAGCGGATTGGGCCGGGGTTACTGGGCCAAGACTTGCCACTGCGCTTCGGCGACCTCTTCTTCAAGGTGCAGCAGACCGACGGCCAGAACAACCGGTGCTCAGCCACGCTGCTGCATACCTACGACCGTGGACGCATCGACCCGGATGATGACGTGCGCGATGACGTTTTTCGGTGGAACAACTTCGTCGTTGGGGGGCGCTGTTTGGCCTTCCCGAGTGAAAGTCCCGTGCTCTTTGATGCGCATACCGGATTGTCCTATGTGCGCAATGAGGTGGGCAGCAGCGCAAACCCCGAGCGGTCTTCCACGTCGCTCCAACTGAACACCGACCTGAACCTGAAACGGCTCTTGGTGCGGGGCGAACTCGACTTTGGGCTGTTCGTTCGCATGAACTGGCTAGGCTTTTCGCTGGAGGAACAGTTTCAGAACGCCCAAGCCGACGAAGGCATTCTCTTCAGCTTAGGTGGGTATTTCCAGCCGACCTATCGTTGGAGCGATCGCCTATCGTTGTCGCCGGGCGTGGCGCTGGTCTTTTACCCGAGCAGCTATCCGCTGAGTATCGAGCCGCGCCTACGTATGGTCTTCCGGCCCGGCGGCGACGGCGGTGCTCAAGAGTGGAGCGCGGCACTGGGATTGTATCGCCAGACGCTTGCAGGTATCAGCGACGAGCGCGACGCAGGTTCGTCGTTCATTGCGTGGTTGCCGGCACCCGTCGAGGATACGCAGGCGCAAGCGTTTCATGCCTTGCTGGGATGGCAAGTGGAATTAAGTTCGTCGTGGACCTTCGCCGTCGAGGGATATTACAAAGACCTCCGCGACCTCGTCATTCCCATCTGGAGTACCGTCGCCCGGTTCACGACTGAGCTAGACCTCGCCGACGGCGAGGCGTACGGCGTTGATGTCCGGTTGGAGTTGCAACGCCCTACGTTCTACGGCTACATCAGCTACGGGTATGCGCAAACCGAGTACACCTCGCAGCAGGACAACTTCGGCGCATGGTTCGGCGATCCGATTCAGTCGTACAATCCGCCGCACGACCGTCGCCATCAAATCAACGTGGTGCTGAGCCAAGAGATCGGCGCGTTCACGGCAAATGTGCGCTGGCAGCTTGGCACAGGTCTCCCCTTCACCGAGGCCCTTGGCTTCGACGAGTTCTTCCGCATCCAGCCCATCAGCAACGTGCGTGAAAGCTTAGGCACGACGCGCGTCCTCTACGACCGCCCGTACAAAGCCCGCATTCCCGATTACCACCGCCTCGACGTGTCCGTCGCCCGTACGTTTGACTTCCAGCGTGGCAGCACCCTCACGCTCCAAGGCGGAGCCATCAACGTCTACGACCGCCGCAACCTCTTCTACTTCGACCTCTTCACCGTCCGCCGCGTCGACCAACTGCCGTTCCTGCCCAACCTGTCGGCAAAGCTGGAGTTTTGACACGCCTGTGGCTTGGGGATGGGAGAGTGGGAGTTTGGGGGAAACTGCGTTGTTGATGAGAATGCCAGCATTGGAAATTCTGAGATGAGCAAAGTCGTTAGAAATAGCACAAACGATATCAACCGAGCTCCCTTCCTAGACAAGGAGGGGACAGGAGTGGTAGAGCAAAGAAAATGCGGTTTCCCTTTACGGAGCGTAGTTGCGTCCCCACCCGCGAGCCGTAGGCGAGCCCCCCTTTCCCTCATTCTCCCGCTCCTCCTTTTCCTAGGTGCTTGCGACACAAGCATCCAGCCCTTCGACCCCGGCGACCGGGCGTTCTCGCTTTTCGGCTATCTCGATGTTGCAGCAGATACGCAGTTTGTGCGCGTCGCAGCGATCCGCGACTCAATCGCTGCAGAGCCGGGGCCGATAGATGCGACGGTGACATTGCATGAGCGAGGAACGAACCGCGTGGTAACCTTGCAGGACTCGCTGTTCACATTTTTCGACCTTAACGAGAGCCGGATCGTCTACAACTTTTTCACGCCGGAGCGCTTGCAGCCGAATGCCACCTATGAGTTACGTGTGGAACGGTCCGACGGTGCAACAGCGACGGCTGTCGTCCCCCTTCCTGAGCTACCACAGGTTACTCTAGAAGTGCAGCTAGGTTTTGGTTTTATCCCGTTCTTCGTGCAAACGATCCGCATCCCTGATTCAGATAAAGTGATCGACATCACCATTACCTACCGGCTACGCACGGCCCGCGGCGGCGATGCATTCACGTTTTCCTTGTCCTATCTCGACTTGCTCAACGAGCAGAGCCGTATACCCTCGGTTACGATCAATGCATACAATGATCTCTTAGCACGCTTTCCGGGTACTTGCCCGCAGGTGCTTACTAGCGAAGTGCTTGTTGCCGTGGCCCCTAACGATTTTCCTGACTTGACGGACGTAGACCTCGAGACCGTGGCACGACCTGATGTCATCACGAATGTCGAAGGCGGTGTTGGGTTTGTGGGTGGTGTAGCGATAGAACGACGCGACTGGCCCGAATTGACCGCCTTCCTTGGGTTGCGTGAGGACCTGTGTCAGGATATTGGCCGCTAGCGCGGTTTTTAGCAAAAATCTGGTGTGCGCGATGTGAGGGGATGGCTATGTTGTGTGCAGCTTTTTAAATCGGAAGGAGAGGCATGCAGCGACACGGCTACTTCTTGATAGTCCTTGTACTTTTGGCAGCGTGTAGCCAAGAGGCTACGTTCGAGGGCACGCTCGATGATTTGCGCGGCGAGACGCTGTTCACGCAGGTGCCGCCTGCGTATTCCGGCGTCGACTTCGTCAACCCAATCCGCAACACACAGGACTTCAACGTCTTCTCGTACCGCAATTTCTACGAAGGCGGCGGTGTAGCTGTGGGCGACCTCAACGGTGACGACTTGCCCGACCTCTACTTCGTCGCCAACGCCGAGCCTAACACGCTGTACCTGAATCGTGGCGACTTCCGCTTCGACGATGTGACACGGGCAACCGGCGTGGCGGGGCAGCGCGACTGGTCAACCGGCGTGGCGATGGCCGATGTGGATGGCAACGGCTGGTTGGATCTTTACGTTCTTGCCGCAGGCCCCGGCGATGTGCGCCATAATGAACTTTTCCTCAACGACGGTCCCGATGCTAATGGCATCCCGCAATTCCGCGAAGCCGCCGCCGAACTCGGCCTCGATGACAACGGCTACGGCACGCACGCGGCGTTCTTCGATTACGACAAGGACGGCGACCTCGATGTGTACGTGATGAACAACACGTCGCGCCCCATCAGCGACTTCGACGGTGACCTTGCTCGTAGGCGCATCCCCGAACTCCGCGCCCAGCGTCACCCGGACGGTGGCGATAAATTCTATCGCAATGATGCGGGGCGTTTCGTCGAAGTTGGTGCTGAAGTCGGTATCGAGGCGGGTGAGTTTGGGTTTGGGTTGAGCGTGACAGTGAGCGATATCGACCGCGACGGCTGGCCGGATATCTATCTCGCCAACGATTTCTTCGAGCGCGACTTCCTCTACCTCAACAATGGCGACGGCACGTTCACCGACCGCATCAAGGAGCAAATGCCCATCATCAGTCAGTCGTCGATGGGCAGCGACATCGCCGATCTCAACGGCGACGGTTATCCCGAGGTCTACGTCGTCGACATGCTCCCGGCCGACGACCGACGGCTCAAGACGACCTCGCGCTTCGACGGCTGGAACGGCTACCAAAACGCCATCGAGAACGACCTGCATCACCAACTGATGCGCAACACGCTCCAACTCAACCACGGCGATGGCACGTTCAGCGAGATCAGCTTCCTCGCAGGTGTGGCGGCCACCGACTGGAGCTGGGCACCGCTCATCGCCGACTTTGACCTCGATGGCCACCCGGATATCTATGTCACCAACGGCATCGCACACGACATCACAGATCAGAACTTCGTGACGTTCTTCAACACCGAGGCCAAGATTGCCCGCTGGATTCAGGAGAACGGCCTCGACTACGAGAAGCTCGCCGACATGATGCCGAGCACACCGCTGCCCAATTACGCGTTCCGCCACACGGGCGAAGCCCTGATTACATACGATGACGTGAGCAATGACTGGGGGCTTGCCACGCCCGGCTTCTCGAAAGGCGCAGCCTACGGCGATCTCGACGGCGACGGCGATCTCGACCTTGTCGTCAATAATGTCAACGGTCCGGCCTTCCTCTACCGTAATGAAGCCGATACGCTCCATGCCGAAAACGCATGGTTGCAGGTCGCGTTCGAAGGCGAGGCACCCAACACGCGCGGCCTTGGTGCCCAAGTGACGCTACGCGTGAACGAGCAAATGCATTTCCAAGAACTCGTGCCCACACGCGGCTTCCAGTCGAGTGTGGGTGATGTGCTGACGTTTGGGCTTGGCAACGCGATGCAGGTCGATAGCCTCATCATCCGTTGGCCTGATGATCACGTGCAGGTCATGACCGATGTGCCTATCAACCAGCGGCTTACGCTTGTCCAAGCCGAAGCCATCGCACAGCCCGATCCCTCGCTGCCGCCTCGTTCAACCATTGCACCGCTCTTTTCCGATGTGACCGCGACGTTTGGGTT
>CAYYHN010000151.1:0-5740 GCA_964471245.1 uncultured Rhodothermaceae bacterium
GGTCCTCAATTTTGAGGTGATGCACGACGGCACGCTCGACCAAGCGCAGCGCCACCGATTCGCACCGATGGCATGGTCCCCGCTCGGTGGCGGCCGCTTGTTCCATGACGATTCTCCACAGTCGCAACGCGTCCGTTCCACCATGCAAGCGATTGGCGAGGCACATGGAGGTGCCTCACTCGATCAAATCGCGTTTGCATGGCTACTCAGGCATCCCGCTAAGATCATACCTGTACTCGACACCCAACGAACGGACCGCATTGAACGTGCGCTTGCAGCTTCGTCCATCAACCTGAGCCGTGAGGACTGGTTCGACGTGTGGCGTGCCTCAATAGGTCATGATGTGCCATAACTGAATCCGTACCCCAAACCTTATCCCACCATGCAAAAAAGTGGATTCACACTCCTGCTCATCGCTGGAGTTCTATGTGCAGCTTGCGCACAGCCTGAAGCACCGGCACCACCAGCTAAGCCTACCGTTGGTCAGATTGAACAATTGGCTCCGGAGCTTGCCTCGATTGTCGTACCCGATACACCTATTCATGTCCTTTCTGATGGGTACGTATGGACAGAAGGACCGCTGTGGGTCCCTGCGCTGAACGGGGTACTTTTCGCAGATATACCTGCCAACGCCGTGTATTTGTGGACCGAAGCGGACAGTGTCGTGCAGTGGCTTCAGCCATCCGGTCACACATCGGATCCTTCGCGAAGCGGTGAACCTGGCGCAAATGGCATGATCCTCGACCAAGATGGACACCTCGTGTTTTGCCAGCATGGCGACCGACGCCTCGCACGCCTTTCGGCTCCTTGGTCGACACCGTCCTCTACGTTTGAAACCGTCGCAGACACATGGGACGGCAAGCGATTCAATAGTCCTAACGATGTCGCCCTGCACAGCTCAGGCGCACTCTACTTTACCGATCCGCCCTACGGCTTACCTCAACAAGCAGAAGACCCCTCCCGTGAGATTCCGTTTCAAGGCGTGTATCGCGTTGCTCCTGATGGCATGGTGACCATGCTGGTCGATTCGCTGAGCCGTCCCAATGGCCTTGCCTTCAGCCCGGATGAACGGACTCTTTACGTAGCCAATTCAGATCCCAATGCTGCCCGCTGGTTGGTCTATGACGTAGCCAACGACGGCACATTGACCAACGGACGTGTCTTTTTTGATGCGACGTCCTACGTACCTGAGCGTCCCGGGCTGCCAGATGGCCTAGAAGTGGACACCCAAGGCAACGTCATCGCCACTGGACCGGGCGGCGTGTGGATCTTGACACCCGAGGCCGAACATCTCGGTACAATCCAAACCACACAAGCGACCTCCAACGTTGCCTTTGGCGAAGATGGCCGAACGCTTTTCATCACAGCCGACCGCTACCTTCTTTCTGTTCGCATGCAATCGACAGGACTTGGCTTTTAGACTACTCCGCCTGCCCATTCTTCCTGAGCATGACACCCATCCCCTTCCGTCCTGCTGCCGTCTTGTTCGATCTTGATGGTGTCGTCATTCATTCCGAAACGCAGCACATCGAGGCGTTAAGCGCATCACTGGAGGCTTCGGGCGTACCCACCTCAGCCCTCGACTACAGCATATTCGTAGGTCATTCCGATGCTGCGGTCATCGCGGACATGCAGGAACTGTTTCCCCGGCTAAAACTCGATGCAGTTCGCATACAGGATGAGAAGAACGAGCGATACCGGGAAGTTAGCGACGGCATCACGCTTATTCCAGGCGTGCTCAACCTCTTGCATCACCTGAAGGCGACATCGATCCCTACAGCGCTCGTTACGTCATCCATCCGAATCGATCAGCAATTGGCGTTCGAGTTGTTTGAGCTTGCTCCTTATTTCGATGCGGTTATCACTGCCGATGATGTTACAGCAACCAAACCAGCGCCAGAGCCCTACCAGAAAGCAGCCACGTTACTCCGTGCACAACCCGAAGCCTGTGTGGTGATCGAAGATTCACGCAAAGGCATCCGTGCTGGAGTTGCTGCTGGGTGCTATGTTTTGGGCTTGTCGACGTCGTTTCCGGTTGAGACCTTGCTAGAAACGGGTGCTTCGGCTGCTTTTGACGCATACACTGCACTGACGCCCTACCTTCTTTCAGCTTTTGCAACATCATGAGCACGCTCATCATCACCAATGGCGATAGTGCCGTCGCGCATCTACGGCAAGTCTTCCCAGCAGCAACCTTTCTTGCATGGCGCGATGTCCTGCACGAAGGTCCTGTTCCGGCACGAGCCTCCGAGCTTACCTCGACGCGTGCCGCTTTTCTTGCCACGGCGTATCAGCAATCTGAAGCTACGATTGCGGCTTACTTCGACGCGCGTGAAGAGCTACTTGCTAGCTTGCCGTCCTTTGATGCCTGCTGGCTTTGGTTTGAACATGACCTGTACGACCAACTGCAACTTCTTCATGCGTTGCAGCACCCAAACATCGCCGCGCATCCCAATTGTGGCCTCATTCAATCGGACACCTACCTCACGTTTATTCCACGCGAGGAATTGCCCAATGAAGCAGCTAAGCGTGTTGATGTAACACCAGACACCTTCGCGTGGGCACAAGAAGCATGGCGTGCCTTCACCTCACCGAGACCTACGGCATTGCAACCTTGGCTGTATCGGTCGCATCCTACGCTTCGCCATATGGGCGCGGCGATGTATAGGCTTGCGGAGATGTACCCCTCTTTACAGAATGGATTAAACCGAACCGAGCAAGCCTGTTTGGACCTGCTCGCCGCTGGCCCCAAATCGCCGGGTACGCTATTTCGATTCATTCTAGAGCAAGAGGAAGCTGCTTTCCTTGGCGACAGCTCCTTTTGGAACATCGTCGCTACCCTTGGCGACTCGGCGTATCCTTTGCTCTGCAATGCAGATGGTTCCGCGTTCTTTAAGCCACCGCATGATGGCCCAGATCAAGCTTTCTTGGCGCAACAACTCCGCCTCACACCACTTGGCGAAGCAATCCAAACAGGAAAGGTGGATTGGCTGGCAACCGCGTTGCCCTCACGATGGATCGGTGGCGTGCACCTGCATGCAGGGTATTACTGGCGTTGGGAGAAAGTAACCAATACATTCCTGCCTGCATAGAATCGTCATATGTTGCAACCCTTTCTTGCAACGCTGGTTCATGAGGCGTGAGCTTACAATTCGAATTGCCCATTCGGTGCACATGTCCCAACGCTACACAACCTATTCGCCTACCTGTACCCCATTCGTCATACGATTGGGCGTTTAGAGGCTGTTTGGGAATCGGATTCACATGAAGCGAATGTGCGAAAAGCGGTCACGCAAGGCGCGCGAAGCAGGCGATGCCAAAGCGTCGTCGATACAGCGGAACGAAGCGTGGGCGTTTTGCAGCCGTTCGCCTTCGTGAAGACGAAATCCAAACTACCTCTTAGGCCATCATCTCGTAGCGTCTATCCCTGAAGGATGCATAGGTCCATCCTCGTACTTGCAGCGTCCTTGCTTTTCGCAAGCACATCGGCTTTCGCCCAAGTCGATCCATCTGCTTCGCTGCCTATTCGCGCTGACACTCTCACGGCTACCTCATTACCCCCGTGGTCGCTTCGCCCTTGGCTCGTGCCCAATTCGGTGCAATTCGTGCTAAACGGTGAACTCCAGCCCGTCGATGCCTATCGTATCGATTACCGCTACGGCATCCTTACACCAATCGCCGGGCCGCTCGCCCCATCGGATACGCTTGTTGTGCGCTACCGCGTGTACCCGCTTGCGCTTTCTGGTCGGTATCGCAGCGTCGCACCTACATACTTCGAGCCAGATACGGTGCAAGTGGAAAATGATCCGACAGCACCGCAACGTGTGCTGACTGCGAACGACTCCGGCATCAACCCTTTTGAGGGCACCAACCTGCAACGAAGTGGCTCCATTTCGAGGGGGCTTGTCGCAGGCAATCGGCGCGATGCAACGGTCGAATCGGGCTTGCGGCTTCAGCTTGCCGGGGAAGTTGTAGAAGGGGTGACGCTTCAAGCGGTGCTGACGGATGAAAACACGCCCATTTTGCCCGAAGGCACTACGCAACGCATCAACGAATTCGACCGCGTGTATATCGAACTTGCCTCGGAACGTGGGACGGCACGTTTAGGCGACTTTGATCTTGCTTTTCGGGAAAGCACATTTGCGCGATTCAGCCGCAAACTCCAAGGTGCGAGTATTGCAGGAAAGATTCCGCATCAAGCAGATGGCTTTTTCCAAGGCGGCAGCGTCACCGTTTCGGGAGCAACCTCGCGCGGCATCTTCCGGTCACAAACGCTCTCCATACTTGATGGCGTCCAAGGTCCCTATCGCCTTGAAGGGGCCAATGGCGAACGCTTTATCCTCGTCATCCCCGGCTCGGAAATTGTCTACCTCGATGGCCTACGGCTCACCAGAGGGGAATCCAACGATTATGTGATAGATTATCAGACGGCTGAAATCGAATTCACCGCCCAGCGGCTCATGACGGATGACCAGCGTGTCATTATCGAATATCAATATACCACCAACCAGTTTACAAGGTCGCTGATCGGGACCGAAGTCATCAGCAACTTCGGCACACTCGGCAACCAACCACGCGCACAACTGGGCGTGACGTTTCTGCGTGAGGCCGATCGGCAGGAATTCAATGAAGAGTTTGGGCTCACCTCTGCCGACTCGCTTGCCATCGTCAACGCAGGAGATGGGCTTGCTACAAGCAGCGGGGCACAAGTTGTCATTTACGATCCTGAAGCGCCCTACACGCAGTATGTCCAAGAACGCATCGTGGGCGCTGGTGGTGAAATCGATACGGCCTTTGTTGCACTGAGCGCTCGCCCCGAGCCTGAAGAAACGGTCTTTCGCGTTCGGTTTTCCAGACTTGGTCCGGGAGCGGGACGCTACGTGCGTGTGGGCCGAGGTATCAACGGGATCACGTACGAATACCGTGGCCGGGGCTTAGGTGAGTATGAGCCGATTCGTGTCCTCCCCAAACCGCGCCAACAGCGTCTGTTTGACATGCGGACAACGATTCGTCCTATCCGGAAGGTGGAAGTATTCGGCGAATGGGCGCGCTCCGTGAACGACAACAACCGCTTTGATGCCGCGCAGCTTACCGACGATGCGCTCCTTGGCGGCATTTCGCTGTCGGAACTTAAGCTTGGCGCAACGTCTTGGACACTCACCGCCTCGCGTCGGCTGACGGGCGCTGAATTCGTTGCCTTCGACCGGATTCGTGACGTTGAGTTTACGCGTCAGTGGAATTTGGGAAACCGTGTGGTAGCTCCAGATGGTGCGGCATCATCGGCTTCTCAACAACTTAACAACGGCGATGAACAGATCAGTGAAGCCGCATTGCGCGCAGAGATCGGCGAGTCGTTGGACCTCACGGGAAGCTACGGCGCACTCGAACTGCAAGGTTTCAAAGGAACACGCTACGCAGGCACCCTTGATCTCCGCCGAACGCAATGGCCGACTTTCTCCTACACCACCGAATACATCGAAAGCCAAGATCAATTGCTTTCCCAACGCGGCTCGTGGTTGCGCCAGCTTGGCAAAACCAGCTACCGCGCGCGCTTCACACCTGCGCTAGAAATTGAACACGAACGCCGCGAACAAATGCCGCTGGCAACGGATAGTCTGCTCGCCTCCTCGCTGGCCTTCGTTGAAATCCGACCGAGTCTTTCGTGGGAGCGTTCGCAATTCCAAGCCAGCACGCTCGTCGAGTATCGGAATGAATCGCGTGTAGGGGAGGGCAAATTATC
>CAYYHN010000151.1:5772-6854 GCA_964471245.1 uncultured Rhodothermaceae bacterium
GCGTACCGCCCCTCACGGTCGTTCAACACGGAAGGTTCGATTGGTGTACGCCGCCGCACATTTACAGAGCCCTTCCTGCAAGAAGCCGGGGCGGTTAACAACGAGTCGGTTGTGCTTAGGCTCAAAGGTCGCTGGAATGCGGCGCGGCAGAGTGTGCTGTTGAATTGGCTATACGAAGCACAGACGGAGCGCAAACCGAAGCTGCAAGAGATTTTCGTTCGCGTCGGACCGGGCTTTGGGCAATACATTTGGATCGATACCAACAACGATGGCGCGATCGACCTCGACGAGTTCCAAGCCGACGCAGCACACGGCGAATATGCAAAAACGTTTTTTCCTTCCGACTCGCTGGAATCGGTCATTGGCGTGGAAGCACGGGTTCGCCTGAGGCTTGCTCCGGCACGGGTCTGGGCAAACGCCGACACGCAGTGGCAACGCTGGCTCGGCGCCATCGAATCGTCGACGACGCTGGACGTACGCGAAGAGAGCCGCGATCCGAATTTGCGTCGCATCTATCTCCTCAATTTGGATCGTTACTTGAGCCCGGTCAATACGTTGAATGGGCGGATACGCATCTTGCAAGAGGTGAAGTTTTTTCCGGTGCATCCTGTGTACCACCTTTCACTTTCGCACACACGGTTGCGCGCCCTGAATGAGCTGGCAGCAGGCGAAGAAACGCGCCGCTTTGCCCAATGGGAAGCCAACGGCTCCTATCGCTTTTCCCAAGTTGTGCGACTTGCCCTCACAGGCGGCTACGAATCCAATAACGTGTTCTCCGAGGCGCTCGCCTCACGGCGGTATGCTATCCGCTCGCGAAGCCTTGAGCCCGCGCTCACTATACAACCGAACCCGTCTGTTCGCTTATCAGCCCGGTTTGCGTGGGCTAATAAGCAGGATGCGGATGCAGGTCGCTCTGCCACCGTGTACCGCCTCCCCATCGACATGCGCTATTCGCTCGTGCAAAAGCTTTCGGTTACGGCTCGCATCGAGTGGGCCTCGGTCGATTTAGATGGCGAAGCGCTTGGGGAGGCCCAATTTGCGTTGACCGAAGGGCGAGGTCCCGGTCGCTCTTGGTTGTGGAG
>CAYYHN010000151.1:6894-8375 GCA_964471245.1 uncultured Rhodothermaceae bacterium
TTCACCCGCTTCCTTACAGCCACATTTTCGTACGATGGACGGAGTCTAGCGCAGTCGCCCACGTTGCACACCCTTCGGCTTACCGTCAACGCCCAATTTTGAGCAAGCAAGGTCCACGGCTTTTGCTTTACATAAGCTTCACACAAGATATCCACAAGGTGGCACTTAGGGGCGATTGCGAACTATTTTCGATCTCCAGCTAGCGCAACTACACGACAGAAGAACATTCTCGTGCGTGGTTTTCAAACTCCGATTTTGTCTCATCCTTTTGGATTCCTACTCCTAAGTCTGAGCTTGGTCTGCTTGCCCGCTGTTGGGCAGCAGCTTGCGCAGCCTTCGGCAGCAGAGTTGACGCATTCCTTGTTGGCAACGTCGGTCCTTGAAATTGAGGCACCCTCCGCCTCTTCTTCATCTTTCTTTGGCGAAACACCGCTTCTCCCTCCTGCATTGAAGGCCTCATCCGACCCGTGGTTTGGTTTTGACAAAGTGCAGCATTTGGTGTTTTCCGGACTGCTGACCATCAATACCCAATACGTGCTGGAAACCAAGGCCGACTGGACCCGCAATGATGCCCTCCCCGCCTCTATTTCGACGGCGTTCCTGATAGGCTTCGGCAAAGAAGTATACGATCGACACCTCGGGCCGCGTCGCGTATTTAGCTCACGAGACCTTTTGGCCGATAGCGTAGGCATAGCCCTCGCTGTTGGGCTTATCCTACTCTGACGACCGAATTCCACCAGCTCCGTTTTTTCTCATGCGACGCATCAAAGAGTACTGCGGCATCTTCGGCATCTTCAACGCTCCCGACGCAGCGCGACAAACCTACTATGGTTTGCACGCCTTACAACATCGGGGACAAGAATCGTGTGGTATTACAACCTCAACGTTCGACGATGAGAAGGAACGGCGTATCATGCTTGAGCACCGCGACTTTGGTCTGGTGCTCGATGTGTTTAAGGATAACCGCATCCTCGAAGAAAAGCTCAAGGGTGATGCAGCCATCGGCCACAATCGGTACTCAACTACTGGTTCCGCCGATAACCGCGCCAACATTCAGCCTTTCGTGGTGAACTACCGGGGAGGTAATCTAGCGCTCGCGCACAATGGCAATATCTCCAACGCAGGTGAGTTGCGCTCGGCGTTTCGTGCACAAGGCACACTGTTCCAATCGACAGCCGATAGCGAACTCATCCTGCACCTGATTGCGCAGAGCCGCCGGGCCAATCAAGAAGACCAGATCATCGACGCCCTTTCGCAAGTCGAAGGAGCCTTCTCACTCGCGATGATGACGGACACCAGCCTCATCGCTGTCCGTGACCCTAACGGCTTTCGCCCGCTCGCACTGGGCAAGCTGACGTACCCAAACCGTGACGTGCCCGCCTATTGCATTGCCAGCGAGACGTGTGCCTTCGATCTCATCGGTGCGGAGTACGTGCGCGATATTGAACCCGGCGAAGTGCTCTTTATTGATCATGAAGGCT
>CAYYHN010000152.1:0-8352 GCA_964471245.1 uncultured Rhodothermaceae bacterium
AATCCCGCCGACGAGCAGCGACAACGCCGTCAAGCCAATCCCAATGCTGTAGATGGTAGCCTTCACCGGAGCAATTTGCGCGCGCAAGCTCTGCTGCTCATTAATCTCGAAGTCGTTGTTGTCCTTGGCGTCTAGCTTGCGCGCCACACGCAGGATGCCCGTCAATTCATCGACCGCCTCTTCCATGTAGGCCGCGTTGAAGATCTTGGCTTGGATGCTCATGTCTCGGCGCGACGTGCCGAAGAATTTCTTAAACGTGTTGAAGGGTATCAGGACCTTCTGGTCGTCGCCATCCGGGTTGTCCATGCTGGTACCTTCGCGCTCGCGCACGCCAATGACCTGCAGCCGGTTGCCGCCCAAACGGATGTACTTGCCGACTGGTTCTTCGAGCGGAAACAGTTCATCAGCGATGGCGGCCCCGATTACCACGACGGGGCGGGCGGTGCGGTTGTCGAACTCGTCGAAGAAGCGCCCATTGCTGAGGTCGAAAGAGAAGATGCGCGTGTAGCTGGCCCGTACACCCAGCACACCAATTCTGTTGAGTGTCGACCCACTGTACCGTATGCTACGCCGCGTTTCGACGAGGGGCGTCGCGGCTAAGACGTACTGCGAATGCTGGTCAATGGCGTCGGCGAGGTCGGGGGTCATATTGGGCCGGTTGATGTACTCCCACCACTTAAAGCCTGGCCCACCGTTCCAAGGCCATTTGTCGATGTACACGACATCCGTACCGAGTCGCTCCATGTCCTCATCGAAGCCGCGCTCAATGCCGTTGACCACCGTGGCCATGAGCGTGACGGCGAGGATGCCGATGATGATGCCTAGCGTGGTCAGAATCGACCGCATCTTGTTTACACGGATAGCACGCAGCGCAATGCGCATGCCTTCCAGAATCTCGAACAGGAATCGCACGACGAAGAGCAGTTGGTGGGTAGCCACAATGCCGTAGCACCGGGCCAAAAAGACAACACCCCCACGCTACGCACCAGTCGCCATCAGGTTGCGATGGCAATCTAGGCTGCACCAACACGGCTTCAAGATGAACACCGAGATGTTAAATTCGACTTTTAAGGTTTATAGATCGATATGGGCAGTCGTACGGAGGGCTACCTCATCGCGGAACAGAATCAGAAGGTGGACCCAAACCCCATTTTTTTCGCCAAAAGCTGGCAGAAGGCTTCTCCGTATCCTAAATTTGCGATTTAATCAACCTTGCTGTGGTTTCTCTCTATCTGCCGCTCTCTTAGAGATCAAAGAAGCCATCTTCTTCTCCAGCTAATTGATAAAATCCTATGCGCACGTTGGTACGAATTCCTTTGGTAAGCGCTTTCATCCTTTTGTTAATGGCATGGATGCCGGGTCTGGTTTTAGGCCAAACCGTGTACCAAGGCAACCAAAACACCGGGTTTGGCGGTGTTATAGGGACTGGCAATTTCAGTGTGTCCGATGATGGCACCACTATCACGCTTGTTTTTACAAGAGGAGGAACAGCTCTTGGTATGAACGACAATGTGGTTATCTACATCGACTCGGAAACTGGAGGGGTTTCCAGTACAGCCAATTTAACAGACTTTGCAGATGGAGGACGCCGTGCTGTCTCTGGTCTTGGTAATGGAGGTGGTGCTCGCTCTACCGTTGCTTTTCCTACAGGGTTTCAAGCGGATTACGCAATCAGCATCGACAATAGCTTTATTGGTCTATTCGAAATTGTTGAATCTGGATCGCATAACTTCGTAGCAGATGCCACAAATGACATTTCAGATCCCGTATGGACCGTCCAGTTCACTTTTGCCAACATTGGTGCTAATACGTCCAAACGGTTCAAGTTTGTTGCTACCCACATGAACAATACCAATGCATTCCGGTCAAATGAAGCCATTGGGTTGTCTGACGCAGGTGGTTCTAATGTGGGAAATGGAACCCTTACGTTTTCTTCCTATCGCAACTATCCCTTTAGCGTAGAAGTCAATGGGACAGCAGGTACCGGTCAAGATGCGGGTTGGCGTATGCTCGGTTCGCCTGATGCAAGCTTTGCCCGGTCGGATATTGGTGGCGTCACGTTTGCTATGGCGGACAACGATGAGGCGCGTACCTACGATCAAGGTGCTGGTACGGGCAATGCACGATGGGTCGAGGTTGCTTCAGCGGGTACGTTCTCCGCAGGTACAGGCTTTATCCTCTACTTGTATGATGACGCAACTGATGAAGTAGGAACAGAATTCTATCTGGACTTTGCTAACATGAGCGAGATCATCGCCAACCAGCAAGTAACGGGACTAGATACCAACGAGGACTTTTTCCTTCTAGGCAACCCGTTTTTTGATGCTTTTGACCTTTCATCGCTTAATCTGACTGGTCAGGGCTTTAATGCAAACGTACAGATTTGGGATGATACCCAGAATGGTGGAGTCGGAAGTTATACGACAGTGACGCAAGCTGGTGATGCAACGGATGTGATCGCTGTGGGGCAGGGCTTCTTTATCCAGCGTACCACCACGAATGTGGGGCAGGACAACGTCACGTTTGATGCCGCCGGGCGCACCTCTGGTGGGAGCTTCGTTGGTGGCAAGCGAAGTGCGACGCCCCGTATCGGATTGACGCTTGAAGGTATTGACGCTAGTGGGAACGCAGTCTATGATCAAGCCGCTACCATCTACTTCCGGCCCGAAGCCGCACACGGTTGGGATGCCTATGATGCCTCTAAGCTAAAGCCATTATCTTCGATTTATGCCACGGTTGCGATGGTTGACAAGCGTGAGGGCGAGGATGAAGCCTTAGCTGTAGCGAGCTATCCCGACCTGCTTACTCAGCCATTGTTGATTCCGCTACAGGTAGATGGTGCTGGTTACACGGGCGACCTCACGTTGGCATGGCCAACGTTTGAGAACCTACCTGAAACATGGCATATTACGCTCATTGATCATGAATCGGCCCAAGAGTTTGACCTGCGCACCGTAGAAAGCCTCCGTTTCAGCTTTACATCACCCTCAGGTAAAAGAGATGTGCTCGCCGATGGGCTTGTAATGAAAGCCAGTGCTACGGCAGAGCGATTCACTTTGCGCATCGATCCGGGTATCAGTACGGCCAACGAGTTGGACCCAACGGTTCCCCAGCAGATAGCATTGGAGGCCGCATACCCGAATCCATTCAATCCCACCACATCTGTACGTTTTGCACTGCCGCAAACCGGGGATGCGACGGTTGCTGTGTATGATGCTTTGGGACGCCAAGTTACCACACTCGCCAACGGTACACATCGTGCCGGATGGCATGAAGTCAGCTGGAATGCAACAGGACAGGCTAGCGGGGTGTACCTCATCCGCCTTGTTGCTGGGGCAACGGTACAGACGCAGACCGTCACCTTGCTCAAATAAGCTCCCGTTTACGTTTGTTGCTCCTTTTACAAGATGTAGGGGGATACATACGCTCCCTAGCTATAACTTTACCGATCACCATGAACACGCAGCCAAAGCCACGTTCCATCGCAGAGACCTCTGCGGACAAAACTGTCCGCCAACCCTATGCTCCACCAGCACTCAAGCGCGAAGGAGATGTTCGTACCCTTACCCAAAATTCAGCCATGCACATGGGCCGTCTCTTTGGTATGATGAGTCCTTCCTTACCTGATGCTCCGACGCGTTGAGGTTCGTTTTGGAGTACGTTTGGTAGGTGCATGCGAAGAGGTTGTAGCATATACCCTCCTACGTCTTTGCTGTACCTGAGACGGATGTTGCTAAGCTGACTTGTTAGCACAAGTACAGCGTTACAGACTAAATCTGTTGGTGTTTTATTATGGGGAAAGCCCACATAGTGCGTGAGTTTTGGGAGTTTTTGCGTGTGCGCAAGAAGCTGTGGCTGGCTCCCATTCTCATCGTTTTGCTGATGCTGAGTTTGCTGATTGTCCTGACGCAAGGCTCAGCACTTGCACCGTTTATCTACGCCCTCTTCTAAGGCCGAGGCTCCCGCTGTATACTGGTTGCGGGAGCATGGTCCTGCAACCGAATTCCCACATTCTCTCGCTTCGGCTTTATGAAACGCCTTCTGTTGTTTGTCGTCCTTTCTATCAGCATAAGTGTAAGCGCTTACGCTCAGCAGGCTGCGGATGTGCTACTGCAGGGCTTCTATTGGAATGTGCACCCGGGTGACTCGGCACGGGCGACATCGCAGGGGGTCTTGTGGGACTCGTTGGCGACGGTGGCTCCACAACTCGGGCAGCGGGGCATCGACATGGTCTGGTTTCCCGCCCCATCAAAGTCGTTTGCAGGGGTCCAAGATATGGGCTATGGTCCATACGATTACTGGGACCTCGGCGAGCTCGACCAAAAGGGGACGGTGCGTACACGCTTTGGGACACGCGCCGAACTTGCGAATGCGATCACCACGTTGCGGGCCAACAATGTGAAGTCCATGGTGGACATGGTTTTAGGGCACCGCGCTGGGTCTGATTTGGTGCCGTGGAAGGTCAATGGTGGGGTCTGTACAGCAGCAGATGCGGAATGCTATCAGCAGGAACACGACTTTGACCCTACGCCTGGCGACAACTCGGATAATAACGGGTTTATCTACTTTAGCCCGGCCTCAGGGCGCTTCCCAGGCGACTCGACGCATTTTCATCCCAATAGCGAGTTCGGGCATCAGGACCTGAATGCTCCGTTCCACAACAAGGCCTTCTTCGAAGACATCTGCTACTTCCATCAAGCCAACCAAGTGCTTGATGCCAGCATGGCGAACAATGGTTGGTTCTTTGGCCCGCACAACCTTGGCCATGTCGGTGATTCGCTCGTTGTGTGGGGCCGATGGATGATGCAAGACATTGGATTCGATGCCATTCGCCTTGATGCCGTCAAGCACATTGAGCCTGGGTTTATTGCGCCATTCGTGACCGAGTTGGTGAACGGCACACAGGCGTTTGCTGTGGGTGAGTTTTTCGATGGCAATGCACAGGCAGTGGCCGATTGGCAGCGTGCGGTGGAGGCCTTCAATGGAAACCTTGGTTTGGCACAGCGCAATGCTAACATGGCGGTATTTGATTTCCCGCTGCGATTCAGATTACGGGACATTGCCAACGATGCGAGCGGGGGCGTAAACCTGTGGGATCTCAATACGAGTGGCCTGAGGTTTGCGCAAGGACTTGCGCCGGAGGATATCGTCACTTTTGTAGAGAACCACGATGTGGATCGGGTTGGCTATGACTTCGACGATGGCACAGACCCCAATGCCTTTGCTTTTGGCAACTCGTTCCTGAAGTTTTCGACGGCAAGTGGCCACGACCCCATCTTCCGCGACAAGCACATGGTGTATGCCTACATCATGGCTGCCGAAGGTATTCCGATGGTCTTTTGGAAAGACTACTTTTGGTATGGTCTGCAGGAAGATCTCGATTGGATGATGGCGTTGCGTCGGTATACCGCTGGCGGAGCCGCCACGCCTGTTGCCAACCTGAATTCCTTTTTTGATGCGGGTTGGCACGGAGGCGATATCCATGTCCTTCGTCGTGCAGGTGATGGCAATACGTCGGGTGCGTTGTTTGTGATGAATGACCGCGCAGGAGGAAGCGGCAGCGGCGGCGTGTTTGTAGATGGCCCCGTAGCTGACCGCGAGTTTCGTGATTATTCTGATGCGTTTCTGTTTCAGTCGACACAAGCCTTCCCAGATGGTCGCATCAATGTTAAAGCCGATTCGCGTAACTACGCATGGTATGCACCTACAGGACTCTATCCGCAGTCACCGGGTACACCGACGTCAAATTTCATGATGGAAGCAGCGCCGGGAGGGAAGTTACACTATATAGCCTTGCGCGCGGCGGATGCCGCCAACCTGATCGTGAACGGTGCGCCCATCCAAGTTGGTGATGAAATAGCGGTGCTTGGCCCATCCGGAAATATTCCGAACGTGGCGGGTATCGGCCGTATTGGGCAGACCGTCCGCTGGGATGGAACGCATGATATGCTGATCGAAGTGCTGGGCAATGAGGGGACGAATACGGCTGCGGGGCGTCTTAATGCCGGTGATGCATTGCAGTTGGTCGTCTACTCGCAGGCATCAGGTCAATTTTACCGCGTGGATACGATTACCTATGCGCCAGCAAGCACGGCCTTCAACTTTTCGGCAAAGCGCCCAGCCTCGCGTGGTGGGAGTACGGCATTTCCCATCACAACGACAACAGCCTCCGGTACGTACGTTGTTGGTGGCATCTCGCAGGTGACAGCCCTCTCGGCAGGCACACCACTACCGGTCGAACTTGCGAGTTTCGATGCGCACCTTGATGGTACAACGGTACAACTGGCGTGGACGACACGGTCCGAAACGAACAATGCGGGCTTTGCTATTCAGCAGGCCACTCGTGATGGTGTCTTCACTGAAGTTGGCTTTGTCGCAGGTGCTGGCACGACGATCGAAGCTCAAGCCTACACCTGGTCCGTCAAAAGTTTGGACCCCGGACGGTATCAGTTCCGTCTCAAACAACTCGATGCCGACGGACGTTTCAGCTACAGCCCGATCACAGAGGTAACGGTTGGGTTGCCGCAACGGGTTGTGCTTGAACCTGCCTGGCCCAACCCCTTTAACCCATCGACCACCTTACGCTTCGCGGTGCGAGAGGCCCAGCCTGTTCAAGTAATACTCTTTGATGCGTTGGGGCGGCGTGTTCGTACGCTCTTTGATGGTGCAGTACCTGCTGGCGAGATGCAGACGTTGCGCATTGATGGGAGTGGATTGCCAAGTGGTGTCTACTTCGTGCGCCTTACCGGTGCGGTTGAGACGGCAATGCAGCGTCTGACCTTATTGCGCTAAGAAGCGGCTTACTAACAGGGTTGGTTGCTCAGCATGTGTCTTGTGCTGAACATCAGCTAAAGTGGACGGTTCGTGGCACAGCCCTTGCATTCGGGTGGCATGGCGCTACATTTACCTTGCCGCGCCGGACATCTGTGCCGTTTATGGCTTTCGTAGGCTACGCTCCTTCCATTCAACGCCGATCTGACCGATGAACTGCCGCCCTGTGTCGTTTTTGCTGTTAGCCGTGCTCGTCCTCGCTTCGGCGTGCACCCAGCGCAACTTCACGCCCGAAGAAGAAGCAGACGACGGCCCTGTGCGCATCATGCTCGACGAGCCTTTCGAACTCGCCTTGGGGCAGACAGCGTTTCTGGAAGATGTCGAGGTCACGTTCGCAGCATTGCGGGGTGATAACCGTTGCCCGGCCGATGTGACGTGTCTCTTGGCGGGCGAAGCGGTTATCGAACTGCACATCTCGCGTACGGGGGAATCGAAGACGGCGCTGATCCTTTCCATGCCGGGCTTGGTCGAGGCGCCGTTCTTGGCCAATGCATCGATCCCGCACCGAGGCTTCGACTTTAAGTTGATGGATGTGGGACCCTACCCATTGAGCACCGGCAACGCTGCGTCTAATCAATACCGCATCCTGCTTCGTTTGAATGCAGCAGAAGCCTCGTAACGACACACGAGTCGGCGTATCTGGCATCGTATTCCGGTGCAAAGCACATCGTATTCGCTTGTAGGACAACCGCACAGGGCGTATTCTTGAGCGCTGGCCGGCAACCACCTCCGGCCTTATTTCGCCTTGTCCACTTAGCCCTGTGGTCCTATGAAGCCCTTTTTTCTGCGGCCCAGCCAATGGTTGCTGGCCGCTCTTGCTTTGGTCTTGATGCCCAATTTTGCTTTTGCCCAAGACTCGTACCAGATGCCCAACGACGAACTGGCGCGCCTTGTGGATGCGCCCGTAGCTCCGTCGGTGAGCATCAGCCCGGATGGCACGACGATGCTGCTGCTCGGGCGGCCCAGTCTCAAATCCATCGCCGAACTTGCCGAGCCCGAACTGCGTATCGCAGGCATCCGGTTGAACCCGCGTAACAACGGCCCCAGCCGTAGCAACTCGTTCAACAGCTTGACGCTGCGCGACATGGACAGCGGAGCCGAACGCACCGTGACGGGCTTGCCCACCGATGCGCGTATTGGCAACGTCAGTTGGTCTGCGGATGGGCAGTTTATGGCGTTCACCCTCAGCGGCACGAATCGCATCGATCTGTACGTCGCTTCTGTTGAAGATGCGGCAGCGCGCCGCGTAATGGACGAAGCCGTCAACGCGATGTACTACGGCCGGCCATACACGTGGGTTGGTGTGAAGCACGAGCTACTCGTCCGCGCCGTCCCTGCTGATCGTGGCGATGCACCTGCACCGCCGATTGCGCCTGCTGGACCGATTGTGCAAGAAAATACCGGGGACGCCGCGCCTGCGCGGACCTACCAAGATCTGCTAAAGAACCCGTACGACGAAGCACTCTTTGCCCATCACATGACGACGCAGGTGCTGCATGTGACGCTGGACGGCGAAGTACG
>CAYYHN010000153.1:0-7194 GCA_964471245.1 uncultured Rhodothermaceae bacterium
AGCGGGTGCGTGGCTGTGTAGATTTGCACGCATGGGGCCAACAGCGTCCGTGCACCAATCGTGACGGTGTTGCAGTCGAGGATGACGCAGTTGTAGTTGATGAAAACTTTCTCGCCTAGGTGAATGTGCACACCGTAGTCGCAACGGAACGTAGGCTTGACCTCGACGTTGGCACCGAGCGAGCCAAGCAACTGGCGCAGACAGGCCTGCCGGATGACGTGGGCATTGGGGGCACTTTGGTTGAAGCGGTGCAGCAGTGCTTGTGCACGGCTATTCAATCGGCCCAATTCATCATCGTATGGGTAATAAAGATGCCCTGCTAGCATCTTTTCGCGTTCCGTCATGTCTTTTCTGCATTGAATACCGTTAGTGGAAGTGAAGGAGCATACGCAAACCATCCAGCAGAACAAAACCGTGTGGCGTGAGCAGTTCATGGCAACTCGCATGGCTACGGATCAGGCCACTTGGGAGGCGCATGGGCAAGCCTTTTTAAAGCACGCGCAGGCATTGTCCGTTTGGGATGATGCTACCTGTATCCTTGCGTATTGGCCGATCATAGCTCGTCGCGAACCCGATGTGCGTCCACTCATCTCTTGGTTGCAAGAGCAGGGAAAACAAATCGCGCTGCCTGTCGTTGTTAACTTCGGTCGACACGTTTCCCCTTTGGGGCGCATGCGGCTCGCGGCCTTTGATGGGGCTGAGGCGCTGCTACCCAACCGTTGGGGTGTCTTGGAGCCGCACTGCGGACCTACCGTTTTGCCTGCTGACCTCGATCTGGTAATTGTGCCAGCGCTTGGTGTAGATCGGCGTGGCTATCGCATCGGGCACGGGTATGGGTACTACGATGAATTGCTAGCATCGCTTTCGGTCCCAACCATCTGCCCGACATACGAGGCCACCTTAGTAGATTCCTTGCCGAGGGAGCCACACGACCAACGCATGACGTATATTGTAACCGAGACGCAAGTTTGGCAGCCTAATCGGGCATAGCCAACCCTGCCCACGTAACCTGACCTTTCGGATCCCGTAGAGCGGGTACCTTCAATCTCATCCCTTTCATTCATGAAGACGCGCACGCGCAGACCCGTTAAGGAAGCCGAAGAAATCCACGACGACGAACTCTTTTTGGACGTTGAAGGCGATTTTGATTTGGAGCGGTTCTCAGACGACGAACTGGAAGAACTGCTCTTCGACGAAGAGCCCGGTAAAGAAAACAAGAGCATCTTCAACTTGCCCACCATGGCAGGCTTGTCGATGATCGTTGTGGGCATTGCCTACATCTTTCAGCAACTTGGATTGTTCACCGCGCCATTTAATCTGGAGCAAATCGTCAGCTTGTTGCCTTGGTTAGCAGGTGTGCTAATTATTCTGCTCGGTTTCGGCGTGCTCTCGTGGGGGCCGAACAAAAAGAAGAAGCCGAAGATCGAGAAAAAAGTGACGCGGACGGTCCGCACCAAGACGCGTTCCGGTGGGGAGCGGCAGGTCGTGGTGGAGAAAGTTACCGCCTCTCGGTCGAAGGATGGCAAGAAACGCTTGGCGAAGTCGAGCGACAAGAAGATCGCTGGGGTTGCCGGTGGCATTGGCGAGTATTTCAACATCGACCCCACGCTGGTCCGGATCGCCTTTGTGCTTGGTACCATCTTTTCCAATGGCGGCTTCTTGTTTGCCTACCTCTTGCTCTCTTTCGTGATGCCCGACCCAAACAAAGCTGCCAAAAAGAGTAACAGCAGCAAGTCGAAGGTCGAAGAGCGCATCACAATCATTCGGGACAAGTAGCCGCGTACGTATCCCGACTTAATGGGCGCTTGTTTTGACGCGGATAAGTGGGCGCCAGCCTGACCACACATCGTGTTTCGCCCTGCCCATCCTGCGCATGTTGGACACAACTTGAATGATACCATGGCTTCATCAAAGCAACTCACTCGCGCCACCTACGACCGCAAAATTGCTGGTGTGTGTGGCGGTATTGCGCATTACTTCGACGTAGATCCTACACTAGTGCGTGCCGGGTATGTGATCGCCAGCATTTTTATGGCAGGTTTCCCCGGTATTCTTGTCTATATCCTCTTGGCCGTCATCATGCCAGAACGTTAGGCGCCGTTACCCTATGTGACGACGGTTTGTTCTTGTAAACTGTCATCAACAACTGGGCTAGTTGGGTTGAAGGGAAGCATAAGTTCGATGATCTCATGTCCACCCGATTTTGATTGCTTGAGCGTGCCACCCATGTGTCGTAGCAGGGTCGTAGCCATTGGAATAAGTAAGGTCCCTTCGCTGGCTGTTCGGGTGTCTGCTGAACGAGGTGCACCATAAGCTGCCAACTGGATTGCTACCGATGTGGCACGGCTGATATCTTCCCCTTTCGTTACGGTAATGTGGATCGTGTGAACATGGTCGCTATGCGTCAGGGATCCGAGCGCATAGAGGCAGACTTGGCGCAACCGAAAGGCATCAGCTTGGGCATAGACTGGCGTAGCAGGCATTTGGTAGGAAACTGTAGGGAAGCGTTGCTGGCGAAACGGCGCCATGAGTTCTTGCACGTCACGCAGCAGTTTTTGCACGGCCACAGGTTCGATGGTGAGCTTAAGGTTGCCTTGCTCTACTTGTAGAAAATCATCGAGATCGTTAGTGAGATGCAAAAGGCGTTCGGAACTAACGCGAATCGTTTGCAGGTAAGTTCTGTGTTTCCTTGCGAGGTTACTTCCTAACTCGGATTCTAGCGAAAGCGCATTGCCGACCACAGCAGTTAAGGGCATACGCAGCGTCTCGGTTAAATTCGTCATCCATGCCAAATGCTTAAGTCGCGCGGCTTGGATTGCAATCTGGCTAGCTTGCAGCGCATCACTATGTGTAAGCGGCGAACTAGGTTGTGGTGGTGCCATCTTGGTGCGTAGCATGCCAAATGCATAGATTACCGTGAAACCAAGGCCTCCAAAGATGAGGCCATTAGGCGGAACGGCAAGTGGCATGAGCGGATTGGTCCAAGTGTCGATGCTAGGGCCAAGCAGCAGGCAGCCGAATGCAAGCGCCGCATAGGTAGCTAATGGGTGCCGCTGTTGAACGAGTTGAATAAGCAAATACGCGAGAGGAACCACTAAAAGACTGTGACAAGCAATGGTTGCAAACAGGAGCAGGGGCCACTCATGGGTAGATAGCATGACCAATGCCAGCATAAAACAGGTTGACAGGGTCAATACGGCATACAGCCCCCAGCTTAGGAGTTGCACGAAAAGGGATCGGGCAGGTTGGGGCCGCCACGGATAGAGTGTAAACTGCTCTGGGAAGCAGGAATAGAGTAAAAATGCCACAAAAATAGGCAGTAAGCCTAACGCGGTGTAGCTTAGCATTAGGCTCGCTCCAGCAGAAAAGAGGCTTTGAGGTGCTGAAGCTGCTATGATAACGACAAATATGGCTGTGATACCCATAAGCCATCGCAGTCGTGGGTCTTGCCGGGCACCTAGCATGACGAGCATCATCAGTAACAGACCTGCCAAGCCTAGGGGCACATATGTCAAGGAATATTGTGTAGCCACGTACCGACGCATCGTGACGGCATCACCAAGGCGTACGGTCGGAAAAGGAAGGTGGGCATGTTGAGGTGTGGCATCAACATGCAGAGTAAACACCAGTTGCGTTGCGGAAGGTAGGGTAATAAGTGGTGTCTGTTGATAAACGATAGATGCCTCGTGCTCACTACGAGTATAGCTGAAGATCGTTACGGGCGGATGGCCCGGCTGAGCTACTAGCAACTGAAACGGTTGACTCCAATGACTGATGGATGCTGTGAGGGAGGATACGTGGATGTTGGCGACATGGAGACGATACCAGCGTGCCGTAGTTGAGTCGGCTCGAGGTGCGCGCGTTGCCCAATGCGCATCGCTGTATCCATAGGTGGCATAGTTCAGGCTATCCATGTGTGCCACTGCATGGGGCAACGCAGGTTTGCTACGCCACGTACCACTAAGCTCCCATATGTGGTTGGTCTTTGAAGACCATCTTGCGAAGCCATCATGTGCTGTTAACCTGTGGGTATCCTGCCTGCATCCGAGCAGGAGGACAATCGGCAGCAATACCACGAGTGGGATCGGGCGCAGTGGCATAACAGCAGGGGCATCGAATGCGTGCAAAGAATAGCCGCAGAAACGATAGGTTGGGCAGGTCGGCAACCTGCAGCGATTCACGTAGACACTTTGAGGCTGTTTAGAATCAGGGTTGTATGACAATGTCGTGGTGGAACGGTCTTACCATAATTCTCAATCGCGCTATCCAAACATGTGCTTAATCTAAGCAATTGTGTTGGCGCTTTCACGCCGCGTTGTCTGGTATGGTCATTACTTAAAGGCGACGGCTTACACGGGGCAGCCACTCAGCCCGCCATGATGCAAATGAGCCATCGAGGATGGCGGCGCGGGCTTGCCCCATCAGCCAGAGATAGAACGACAGGTTCTGAACCGAAGCTAAGTGCAGCCCTAGCAACTCACGCGCCACGAATAGGTGACGCAGATAGGCGCGACTAAACGTTTGCGCTGTATATGTAGCCAGTCCTGGATCAATTGGTCCTGCGTGGTCGCGCCATTTTCGGTTGCGGATGTTGACGATGCCTTCGGTTGTGAACAGCATGCCATTGCGCCCATTGCGGGTTGGCATCACGCAATCGAACATATCCACGCCGCGTGCCACGTTCTCGATCAGGTTTGCGGGCGTACCTACACCCATCAAGTACCGTGGCTTCTGAGTCGGCAGAATGTCATTGACCACCTCGACCATCGCATACATATCTTCGGCCGATTCCCCAACCGAAAGTCCGCCGATGGCATAGCCCTCAAACTCCATGTCGACGAGGTGCTTTGCCGATTCGCGTCGGACTTCGGGGTAGATGACGCCCTGCACGATGGGGAAGAGCATCTGGTGGTGACCGTACCGCGCTTCGGTAGCAGCATAGTGCTGTTGGCACCGAGCTGCCCAGCGCATCGTCAGCGCATTCGACGTACGCGCGTAATCGATGCTGACGTCGCCTGGTGGGCATTCGTCGAGCACCATCATGATGTCCGAACCGATGCTCCGCTGTGTGTCGATGACGTTTTCCGGAGTGAACCAGTGATACGAACCATCGATATGGCTCTGAAAGCGGACGCCTTCTTCGGTGAGTTTGCGCCGTTCAGCCAGCGAGTACACTTGGAAGCCACCAGAGTCCGTGAGGATTGGACCAGACCAACGCATGAATGGATGCAATCCACCCATCTGCTCCAGCAGTTCGGTGCCAGGGCGTAGGTAGAGGTGGTAGGTGTTGCCGAGAATGACCTGTGCCGCCACTTGCTGCTCCAGATCACGCGGCGAAAGCCCTTTGACTGACCCTACCGTGCCTACAGGCATGAAGATAGGTGTGTCAATGATGCCGTGGTCTGTCGTTAAGCGGCCGGCGCGTGCATTGGTAGCCGTGTCCGTATGCAGGAGTTCAAATTGCCCCATGCCGAAGTTTGAATGGGTCAGGCAGGCTGGTTGGCAGGCCGCGGTGTAGTCGCATCGAGCAGAGTGTAGACCTTGACGTGTGCAAGCAAAAGCTCTTGATCGTCTTCAGCAAGCCCAAGCAGGAAAGGTCCATCGGGGGTATCCAGCATCAGAATGGAGGCGGGCAATCGATTAACATAGCATTGCGTGGACGCGTAACGGCGGTAATGTGTATGGTAGCGTGCTGCCGAGATGATGCGCGCGTCGGTAATGTGCGGCAACGGTAGGGTTTGCATCTCGCGTCCTTGTTTGAGACGAATCGCTGTCGCGTCGGCTTCCACATGGATAACTGGTTGCCAGCCAACCATCCCGAAGATCACGAGTCCCAATGTGCCAAGCAGTTGGCTAAACCAGAATGTCAATGCCTCGGGGCCACCAGGGTTAGACAAAATAATGTCATTGAAAAGGGCCCAGCTTAGGTACTGTGTGAGTATAAGCAGCAGCCCCAAACCCGTTAGTACAATTAGGTTCCACGCTTCTGCTCGAAGCCGGTCGCCAAGTTTGCGGCGCAGTCCACGGCCAAGGAGGGCGTAGCCGATATGGAAGCGGCGCGGTATAAGGAAACTGTAGGGCAGTGACATGCGGGATTCCGTAAGCGTCAAAACACGTCCATTCCTTTGGAAGGGGAGCCCATGACCACAAAAGCCATTTGGCAGGGTCCGTTAATCCGATGAGGGGGGCTCCGGTTCCATCTGTTGCGGATGTCGTGGTTTCGTTTCGCCGGAAGTGGCTTCTTCCTTGTTTTTTTCTTCAGACGGTGCGGTTGCCGGCGTGGTGGGTGCCTGGGGCAATGGGGACTTTGCATCAGATGTGGGCGTCGCAACCCCAGTAGCTACCGTGTCAGACGCTACGGATTGGGCCGTCGATGCTACAGCCTGTGCCGTAGCCGCAGTCGATCGTGTGGAGGAGGCACGCCCAAAGCCTGCAACCGGAGAGAGCTCGAGCGTCAAGTCATCGGCATAGGAGGAGTAGAGCGCAACCAACAGGGCGGTTGCTGGTACCGCGACGAGCAGGCCAAAGATGCCGAGGAAGTAGCCGAAGACAAAAAGGCAGAGCAGAATCAACACCGGATGCATCCCCATTTGGTTGCCGAGGATGTTCGGTGTGAGGACGCTTTGTTCGAAGAAGGAGTACACCAGCAACACACCTACAACGATGACGGCATCGACAAACCACGGGTCGCCGAATATCATCATCAGCAAGATGCCGATGATGTAGGTAAACATGATGCCGAGGTTTGGGATAAAGTTGAGGAGCCCGGCAAGAATGCCAATCAGCAAGGCAAAGGGGATATTAAACAGGACCAATGCAATCGAAATGATGGTGCCACCAATAATGCTGATGGTCAATTGGCCGCGCAAATAGTTGCCCACGATGCCGCCCGCCTGCGCGAGGTAGCTACGCTCGCCGCCAAAGGTCGGGAAAAGGTCAACGATGCGCTGCTTGAGCAGCGGGTAGTCTTTGAGCGTGTAGAAGAGCAGAATCGGGACGAGGGCGAGGGTGGTGAGGGCACCAAGGAACGAGGTCGCAGATCGTGCCAGCCCGCCGACAGCTGTCGGTACACGCTCCGTAAGGTTCTGCGCCTGTGCTTCGATAGTAGCGGTTATCTGCTCAATCAAGACATCTTTTTCGATCAAGCCGGTTTGCGCGAGCAAGTCAATCAGAAAAAACGAGTCGAGTCCAGCT
>CAYYHN010000153.1:7205-8338 GCA_964471245.1 uncultured Rhodothermaceae bacterium
CCAGTGCCGAGAGTTCATTGGCAATGGTTGGAATCAGCAGCGCAAACACCAGCACAATCAAGCCCACTACGAGCGTCGTCATGGCCAGCGACATCAGCCAGCGAGGCACTTTGAATCGCGCATTCAGCTTGGTGACCAGCGGGTCGAACAGGTACGCCAGTAGGTAGACGATGACGAACGGAGCCAGGACAGAACTCAGTTCGTAGAGCAGCCAGATCAGCAGCAGAAAGCCCCCAGCAATGAGGAACGAGCGCCCGGCTCGGTGGTTGCGCAACGGCCAAAACAAGATGGCCCCCGCCATGCCGATAAGCGGTGGCGCGAGGAAGCTTCCTTCCAACCAACTCGACGGCGCAATCAGGACGAAGAGTAGGACGATGAACGCCAATGCTCCGCCTACAGCAAGGACAAGATCTAGCCGCGAGACTTCGTTTGGGGCATCAACGCTAGAGGCGTCTTCCGGAGGCGATTCCGGCGCATCAGTTTTGCTCATTCGACGATGAGGTGCTAGTCGTAGACGTATTGGTTTGTTGCAGCGCGGCCTCGCGTTGGCGCAGGCGCTCTTCCCATGCTTCCAGTTCTTGCTGGCGCGTCGTTAACTCTTTCATCGATTCCTCCAGCGCCCGCTCACGCACTTCGAACGGAGCCGCCTGCTGGTAGCCACGCTCCTCAAAATAGCGTTTGAACAGCCAGTTGTGTTTGGCTGCTTCCATCAACTCGGAGAAACGGTAGGCCCCTAATGCGCCCCAATTGGCCGTGTTTTCAGCACTTACCGTGATGGCACGGAGGTCGCCTGCCACACTTTGCAGCGTATCCGCGGTTGAGAGTAACGAGTTGTAGACCGTCGGGTCGTTCAGCATTAGCGAGAGCGTGCCATCGCCTTGATCCACTTTGTTGATGATGGAGTTGACCCCGTCGGTGGCTTGACCTGCAAGGCCGACGAGTGCTTCGGCGTTGTCGGCGAGGTTGGCGAGCACGCGGCGGGTCTCGTCCGTGGTGGCTACAAACTCGTCGTAGAGGAGCGGGTCGTAGATGATGCGGCCGAGCGTGCCTTCGCCTTGCTGCACGTCTTGCATGATCTGATCGAACGTGACGGCGGCTTGCTCAAACGACTCGACCGAGGCGAGTGCCTTATC
>CAYYHN010000154.1:0-5265 GCA_964471245.1 uncultured Rhodothermaceae bacterium
CAGGTAATACGGCGAGCCATAGGGTTCGCGTGCGAGCATCACATCGGCCATCGTGCCTGATAGGTCGTACGAACCGGCCATCAGCGCCGAAGCCGCGAGGTCGAACTCGGCGTTGTGCTCGGCTTCGATCACGCGCTGTGTTGCTGCCGTCGCTTGGCCGCCCTCCGAGTAGCCCGCGAGGTAGACCTGCCCGTCTAGCGCAATGCCCTCCACCTCGGCAAATCGCCGCGCCGCGCGCAGCATATCCACGGTCGCCGAGGCCAAGGTCGGCGAGTGCACGTACGGATGCAGCCGCTCCGACACGCCCAACCCAAGGTAGTCGGGCATCACCGCAAAGTAGCCATCCGTCGCCAGTGCCACCGCGACGAGCGCCTCTGCCACCTCGCTGCCCCCGACCGACGCCACTTCCGTGCGGTTCACCTCCGTGCCGTGCTGGTAGCTCACCAGCGGCAACGCGCCCTCGACACCCTGCGGCACTGCCAGCAACCCAGAGGCTTCCGTCAGCGTGCCGTCCACATCCGGTGTCCGGTAGATAAGCTGGTAGAGCACCACATCGTTCGGCGTCGGAATCAGCAGCCCAAAGTCAGCAATCTCCTCAGTCGTCAACCGCTCAATCTCCGTGGTAGCCAGCAAGCTCCCCCGCGTCCCATCGTCACTTTCGATGGGCGCTGGGTCGCTGGTGTCGCACGCGGCGAACACGAGCAAGAGGAAGGACAGGGCAGCAAGGCGGCAGGAAAGGGTCTTCATGTAGGCGAGAAGGGTGTGGACGAGGCGGTACGAATCGTAAGTAAGGTACCTATCAGGTCGCATACAAACCGCTACCTCTGGATGCACTTAGCGGTGCCAATTATTTCCACACCACAAGCGTCTGCGTCGCTGTAAAGGTTGTACCTTCAGCACGGACCACGTACAGCCCACTTGGCCATGTTATACTGTCCACATGGAGCACATGCTGCATATGCGCAGCTAAAGTTCCTTCGTGCAACACAGCTACCTCGCTCCCAAGCATGTCGTAGACAGCTACTCGCACATCTTGTGATTTTGGAAGCGTTAGGTCTAAGGACGAAGCATCCTGAAATGGGTTGGGATAGGCAGGACTCAGCGCATAACCTGACGAGAGCATAATAGCGACTTCTACTTCATCACTTTAGCTGAATTGTCCGTCGAAGTCGACCTGCTTGAGGCGAAAGCGGTGGGTGCCGGGTGTGAGGTTATCGACGGTGTGCTCGTAGCGCTGCGTGCTGGTTGTGGTGCCGTGACCCTCAATGAACGCGACGGGATGGAAAGATGCGTCTTCGCGAGGTTGGTGCTGAACCTCGAAGCCTGCGTTATTCGATTCGCTGGCGGTGTACCAAGTAAGGGTCGTGGTTGTGCTTGTGTGGGTAGCCTGTACGTGAGTGAGTTCGACCGGTAGAGAAGTGAAAAGGAGATTCTCATACCAAGCAATTTTGTCATCTCTTGAAGAGGCTGAAAGAACATCTTGATCGCCATCTCCGTCAAGATCCGCCGCGAAAACCGCAGATGCTCTATCGGCGTTGGTTGAGATAATCTGTTGAGGTCCGAAGGTACCTTGTCCATCGATATTCTCGTACCATACAATCTTGTTAGTGTATCTAGAAGCAGATAACACATCTTGATCGCCATCACCATCTAAATCGGCTGTGAATACAACAGTGCCTCGATCGAAGGAAATAGGGTTCGGGGAACTAAAGTCGCCCATACCATCTGTATTCTCATGCCACGCGGTCATGTCGTTTATTGCTGAGGAAGATAGCACATCAATATCATCATCTCCGTCAAGATAGGCTGCATATACAGAACGCGCGCCAGATGCCCCCTCTACAATCAACTTTTCGGAACTGAACCTGGCATGTCCATCGGTGTTCTCATACCAAGCGATTTTACCGTCAAAGTTTGATGCCGAAAGGACATCGTTGTCTCCGTCGCTGTCGATATCTGCAGCGAATACAGCTTCCGCAGCATTAGCATTAGTGCTAATGATTTGTTGAGGTCCAAAGGTACCATGTCCGTTAGTGTTTTCGTACCATGCAATCTTGTCATCAACAAACGATGCGGAGAGCACATCTTGGTCGCCATCACCGTCTAAATCTATAGCATATACATACTTGGGCCAGTCTGCATCGGTAGAGATGATCTGTTGAGATCCGAAGGTGCCTTGCCCATCAATGTTCTCGTACCATGCAATCTTGTCATCATGCTGGGATCCTGAGATTATATCGTTATCCCCGTCGCCGTCAATGTCTGCAGCAAAGACTGTCTCAGCCCCGTTGGCTCTAGTAGAGATGATCTGTTGAGATCCGAAGGTGCCTAGTCCATCTGTGTTCTCGTACCATGCAATCTTGTCATCAGCCCACGACGCGAAAAGGATATCATAGTCGCTATCGTTATCTAGGTCTGTGGCTAGAATGGCCGAGGCATAACATGCTTGGCATGAGGTAATAGATAGTTGAGGTCCGAAAGTACCTTGTCCATCGATATTCTCGTACCACGCAATTTTGTCGTCAAAATATGAGGCAGAGAGTACATCGTAGTCACTGTCACCATCTATGTCGATAGCAAATACTGATTGCGATAAAATTACATTAGTGGTGATGACCTGTTCTGGACCAAACATCCCTAGACCATCCGTATTTTCATACCATGCAAGCGTATGATCCTCAAAAGAAGCCGATAACACGTCAATGTCGCCATCGCTGTCAAAATCCACAGCGAATGTTGCGAACGCTCCATCAGCATTTGTAGAAATGATTTGCTCAGGTCCGAAAGCGCCTAGCCCGTCAGTGTTCTCATACCATGCGATTTTTTCATCACTGGATGATGCTGAGATTACATCAATATCGCCATCACGGTCTATATCTGTGGCATAAATAGCTCGGGCATCATCGGCATTACTGGATATAATCTGTTGCATACCAAAGCTGCCAAGCCCATCTGAGTTTTCATACCATGCAAGCGTGTCGTCATTTCTTGATGCTGAGAGAACATCAATGTCCCCGTCCCCGTCGATATCTCCCGTAAAAACATCTACAAAATTAGCGTTATTGGCGTATATGACTTTTCGACTCCCGAAGTTGCCTAGGCCATCCGTGTTCTCATACCAGACCAATGCTGAGTGGAAGACCGGGTTATTTCCATCCGTGTTCTCATACCATCCTAATGCTGAGAGAATGTCTACATCTTCATCGTTGTCAATATCTATTGCATAGATGGTTCGAACGCCATCAGCTGAGCTGGAGATGATTTTTTGAGGTCCGAATGTGCCGAGTCCATTGGTGTTCTCGAACCAGACAATTTTGTTAGTATATCTTGAAGCAGAGAGAAGATCTAGGTCACCGTCACCATCAAGGTCTGTTGCGATGACTGCACTCGGTAAATCAATAGCTGTAGTAATGATTTGTTGATTGCCAAAAGAGCCAAGTCCATCTGTGTTTTCATACCATGCTACTTTGTTGTCATCTTCCGAGGCAGAAAGAAGGTCTGGGTCGCCGTCACCATCAATGTCAGCAGCGTGTACGTCAACGGCTCCACAGGTGCTGCAAGTTGTTAAGATCTGTTCGGGGCCAAAAGTTGTTTGTCCAAAAGATGGCCATACCCAAATCAACGCGCATAGTATAGAGAGATGTGCTAACCGAGTGAGCATGACAAAAATGCGTGCGCTGGAAGAGATTGCCTGCCATTATTTTAAAGGATTAGCTGAGGATAGTCAATGAAGGTGTTTTCAAGTTTTTGATCATGGATGCAAATACGAAAGAGGTGAATATATGCCCACCGAATCCGACATGATCGCCTATGTAATGGAGGCGGAGCCGGAGTTGCTTCCGCTTCTTCCGCACGTGCTCGCCGACTTCGAGGAGCTTGGTGCCGATGCGGAGCAGATCGCCGAGGTGGTGCAGACGCTGCCGCTTCCCGCGAAGGCGCGCATCCTCGACCTTGGCTCCGGCAAAGGTGCGACGGCGCTCGAAATTGCGCGGCAGACCCCGCATCAAGTGCTTGGCGTCGATCTGTTTGCGCCGTTTGTTGCGCATGCACAGGAGCAAGCCGCGCAGGCCGGGTTAGCGGACCGCTGCACGTTCAAGCAGGGCGATATCCTGAAACTGGTCGGACAGCTAGATGTGGCCGATGTGGTGGTCTTTGCGGCATTGGGCGATGTGCTGGGCCCGCTCGATACCACCATGGGGATCCTCCGCCAGTTTGTGCGGCCCGGCGGCTACCTGCTGATATTCGACGATTACATTCGGGCGGATGGCACCAACGACTTTCCGGGCTACGAAGGGTACGCCGGCTACGAAGCCACGCGCCAGCGTTTGCAAGCGCACGGCGATGTCATCGTGCAAGAACATGCCGATCCGCTCGAAGACTTGATGGTGCACAATGCCGCCGAGCACACAGCGATTCAGCGACGTGCCGAATCGTTGGCCGAGAAGCATCCGGAGGCGAAGGCGTTGTTGCTGGCGTATGCCGAGGAGCAACACCGCATCTGTGCCTACATGGAAGCGAACGTCGTGCCGGTGCTATGGGTGCTGGAGCGGTCGTCAGCGTGAGAGGCCGAGGGCATCGAGCGGGACGTGGACGAAGCGGTCGTTGCGGGTGTAGATGAGGTGCGTGCCGTCAGGTGAGAGGGTCGGGCTCCAGCCGTAGGGGAGGGGCAAGCGTTCGGGTTCGGTCCATGCCTCGTCGGCGAAGCGGCTGGCGAAGAGGCCCGTCATCGTGGAATCGCCTTCGGTGTAGCGGGCAAAGATGAGCAGGTCTTGGTTGGGCGAGACGTACTGGCTGAACTCGGTGCCTGCCTCGGTGTTGATCTGTGGCGGCAGCTTCTGATGGGCGTTGTACAATGTGCCGACGGTGCGGTAGAGGTCACCGTCGCGGTGGAACCAGAGCGTGCTATCGGGGAGGAGGGTGAAGTAGCTGCCAGCGAGGCCGTAGGTCTCCGTCAGGTTCTCCGGCGAGGTCCAGCCTGTGGTGGTGCGTGCCGTGCGGAAGACGGTGAGGGCGTCGGTCTGCGGATGGCGCGTGGCGAAGATGACGGTGTCATCCGCTTGGCCGAAGGTGGCGTTGTAGATCGACCCTGCGAAGTAGACGCGTTGCGGTGCCGTCCAACCGCTATCCGAGCGCGTGGCGAGGTAGGGAATCTGTTGGGTCCAATCGTCCCCGTACCGGGTGAAGAGCAGCATGGTGCCATCCGGTGAAAACGAGGCGCTGCTGACGGCGCTGCTGTCGGTAGCGGATAGGGCCGGGGCGAACAGG
>CAYYHN010000154.1:5275-8333 GCA_964471245.1 uncultured Rhodothermaceae bacterium
ACCGCTGGTGGGTTGCGCATGGAGCACACCCATCGGTACAAGCAAGAGCAAGAGGAAAACGTAGCGCACGGCAGAGAGACGAGTAAGGGGCGTCTAAGGGGCATCATTTGGTAAACGGACCACCGCCCAATTGTTTCGAGCGACGCGACAGCTGTCTTGCAAGAAGTCAAGCCGCTCTCACGTCCTAGACCCACTCGGCGTAGTTTGCACATCGCGAAGACGACGCATTCGCCTCGACGACATGGTATTCACCGTCGCAGCGATGTCCACCGAGTACAATGAAATGCGAGCGTGTTGTTTGGCCCGAGGCGTGTCAGCGCCGTACAGGAACGAAGTATATATGACCGCTTGAATCCACCACGAGGTGATAGTTTTGCGGTATGTGCTTCCGAGAAGTAGCACTTCGCCCCAACGCTAAGCCGACTAAACCACCCAACGGAATCAAGATTACGGCATACGTTCCTAAGATCTCCTCGGCAACGCACGGACTATTACAGGGCTGCGATGATAATCGTGATCGATAAGCAGCATAGACACCTGCGCCAATGCCAGAACCAATAAGCCACCCTGCAGTTGCTGGGTTGATTTTCTGATCTCTCGGCTTTTCCCAAATCTCAATGCGAATGAGGTCCCTGTGTGCCATGGCATGTAGTGAAGCAGGAGTGGTACTGGGCTGATACCAAATCGAATCCGCGTCGACGTAGAGGTTCTTAACAGGGACGGGAGTGAGGGAAGACGCCGTATGAATGAGCACGGTGTTTTCCGCAACGGTTCGCTGAAGTTGGGCTGGCGTAAGTGCTTGCTGGGTCGGTAGCGTACTGGCGCACCCACTGACGAGAGCAACGCCGAGTACCATTAAGCGAGAAATAAGTGAGGGCGTTTGGCACATCGTAAGCCACATAGTTCGCGCTTGAAGAGAGGAGGTAAGGGAAGAGAGCAGAATCCAAATGCATCAAGGCTTGCAGACAAGCTGGCTTGAAATGCCCTTCCAAACGTCAAAGCTTGGAATAACCTCAATCTGATGACAAGGTCAGTGTTCAGTCTTGATAAACTGCACCGCTCCGTCTGCATCTACATCGATTACATACGTGTCGCGTGGACGCGGGATGTTGACGAGTGCACCTGCTATGAATCCCAACACACTACCTATTGGAATGCTGAGCAGTGAACCTTGACCAGCCAACGCTTGTGTCACACAACTATCGCAATCATCTGAAAAGTCGCTTCTGGTATTTACGTAGAGCGCGACACCGAGCCCGGCACCGATGACACCACCCGCTATCACATTGGCGTGCGCGCGTTTGGGTTTACGTGGTCGGGTCACTTCAATCTTGACGACTTCATGTCGTCTTATCGACAGAAGGAAGAGGTTATCCTGATGTTGTTGATACCACACGGAGTCGGCGTCAACATACAGATACGCTACCTGCTTGTGCCGTTCATTGTGCAGATGCATGTAAATGCGTTCGCCTTGGAGTGCTCTGCTAAACTGCTGTGATGATATCACCCGCGTGTTTGCATGTATGCCTGCACATCCACAGGCAAGAAGTCCCGCAAATAAGACGAAGATCAGCCTATTGCACATCATAAGAGTAAGAGCAATACTGGCTGGAAGGGTTGCGTAACATATCAGTCAGCCACCATACGTGTCAAGCATAGCCTGCTCGCACGGTTGATGTGCTGAGGAATATCGCTACACGTACTCCTGTTACCAGAGGTACGAAGGCGAAGAGAGGCTTGGTAGCTAGCTGGCAAACGCTACTCGTAGGAACCGCCGCGTTTGACACGGTCGAGGCGGCGCTTGGTGTCGCGTTCGGCGATGGTGGCGCGCTTGTCGTAGAGCTTCTTGCCTCGTGCCAATCCAATTTCGACTTTAGCGTACCCGCGTTTGAAATAGATTTTCAGCGGCACGATGGTGTAGCCTTTCTCGCGGACGGCTTTGTCCCACTTAGTAATCTCGCGGCGGTGGAGCAGGAGCTTGCGTCGGCGGCGTGGCTCGTGGTTGAAGTGTGATGCTTGGCCGTAAGGGGAGATGTGGGCTTGCATCAACCACATCTCGCCGTCTTTGATGGCGCAGAACGAATCCTGCAAGTTCACCCGGCCCTCACGAAGCGACTTCACCTCAGTCCCCCGTAACGCAATACCTGCCTCCATCGACTCCTCGATAAAGAAGTCGTGGCGCGCTTTTCGGTTCGACGTGACCAGTTTAGTGCCTTCAGACATAGCAGATTCGGTAGGGTGGGAAGGTAGGGGAGTGTGGGCAGGATGCGTAGAAGTTAGATGAGGTCAAGGTTGTTTGTGCTTCAGTTTGCGTAAAATCAATTCGGAAACAGGAGCGGACAGATGTGAGCACGAGCGCCTACTTTTTCAACTTCCCGTACCTTCCAACCTTCCCATACTCCGAAGACGCCCCACACCTCCAGCCATCCATACACCCACACTCAAACGATGGGTGTTTCCCCTTCTTCGTCTATGCCTTCGGGGAGGGAGGCGAGAGGGAAATCGGCGACTTCGGGGGTGATACCGTAGAAAAAGAGGTACTGCCGCCATTCGGTAAGGCTGGCCTGGACGAGGTCGTCGAGGCGGAGGCGCATTTCGTTGCGAAAGAAGTTGTAGATCGCGGGCGTTGTTTCCTGCATGCTCAGCCACACCGGACGGCGATGTTCGGCTTGTTTGATCGCGCCGATGGTGAGGCGAATCAGTTGATCCTCAGCTTCATCCTTGCGCGTAGCAAATAGGCCCCAGACCATCGGGTAGTTGGAAAGCTCGTACCATTCTTGGCTAAGGTCCATCACGATGGCACCTTGCGGCAGCTGGGTGGCTACCTCCGGGCCGACTAGCAAGACGGCATCTTCTGTAGCATTGGGCAAGTCGCTCAGCCGATCTTCGTACGAGATCACCTCTGGCGTGGCCCCGTAGTGTTCTTTCAGGATAATCCGCGCCGTAATCACTTCGTGGGCTGCGTCGGGGTCGACGGCGAGGGTGCGGATGGGATGGCTGAGGTCGCGGCGGAGCACCAGTTTGGCGTACGGGTAATCCCACGCCGAGAAGGCAGCAC
>CAYYHN010000155.1:0-8306 GCA_964471245.1 uncultured Rhodothermaceae bacterium
TGCCGACGGCGCGTATCATGCAGTGCAAAGGACTCACGTACAGCTACGATCGGCAAGGCCGCGTCTCCATCACCAAGACCGCCAAAAGCCTGAGCCTACGTCGCTTCCTGCTCGATACCCGCAAGCTCTCCGTCGAGCCGTACGATGTAGTGGTTACGGATTTCGAACCCATTACGGCGTGGGCGGCCAAGCTAGCCGGGAAGCCGTGCATTGCGCTGAGCAACCAAGCGGCGTTCCTATCGCCGAAGGTGCCGCGCCCATCCAAGCGGTCGCGCTTCGCAGAAGGTCTGTTTCGGCATTTTGCGCCCAGCACCGATGCCGTTGGCTTCCACTTTCTCCGGTACGATACGCACATCGAGCCGCCCATCATCCGCCCGGCGATCCGTTTGCTGGAGACCTCTGAAGGCGAACACATCACTGTGTATCTACCCGGCTACCACCACGATGCGCTCCTGAAGGTGTTCCGTGCTGTGCCGTCTGTGCGCTGGGAAGTCTTCTCGCCCTACTGCAAAACCGCCTTCTCCGATGAGAACGTAGTCATCTTTCCGGTCAGTAAGACGCGCTTTTTGCAGAGCTTCGCCGCCTGCCACGGCGTGCTGACGGGCAGCGGTTTCGAGACGTGTAGCGAAGCGCTTTACCTTGGCAAGAAGCTGCTCTCCGTCCCTGTGCCCAACCAGTACGAACAGCTTTGCAACGCGGCGGCTCTAGCCCACATGGGCGTGACGGTACTCGACCGCGTGAATCGCACGAGCATCCCAGCACTCGAAACATGGGTCGCCGAAGGCCGTGTCGTCACCTTGCCTGAAGTCGCCAACCTTGGTACGCTGATTCCTAAGTTGCTTCAGCGAGCGGCACCAGAAATCGTGGGTTCGCATCCACGTCGTGCCGTCGCCGTCTAGCTGAGAACCAACTCGGGCGTTTGGGTGTGCCCATCGCCGCTGACATGCGTCTCGGTTACTTTGGGTGCGAGATGCAAGCCTGTATCGGCGAAGCGGAGGATCTCCAGCGTGCCATCGTGGTGCTCGACCAGCGCCGTGCAGCTTTCGACCCAATCGCCCGTGTTCGCGTAGACGATGCCATCGACGTCGGTCAGCTCAGCATGGTGAATATGGCCGCAGATGATGCCGTCGACACCACGGTTGCGCGCTTCGCCAGCGAGCGACTGCTCGAAGTTATCGATGAATTGGACCGCACGCTTGGCTTTTAGCTTGAGGTAGGCAGACAACGACCAGTAGGGAAGCCCCATGCGCCGCCGCACGACGTTGAACCAGCGGTTGAGCGTGAGCGCCACATTGTAAGCCTGCGCCCCTAGATGTTGCAGCCATTTTGCATAGCGCACGACACCGTCAAACTGGTCGCCATGCAGCACTAAAAAACGACGACCGTCGGCCGTCGTGTGGAGCGTTTCATCGGTGATGGCAATGCCGCCAAACTGAAGGCCAAGGAAGTGGCGCACGGCTTCGTCGTGGTTGCCGGGCAAATAGGTAACACGCGTCCCTTTCCGCACTTTGCGGAGCACTTTCTGGATGACGTCGTTGTGCATCTGCGGCCAGTGCCAGCTTCGCTTAAGCGCCCAGCCATCGACGACATCGCCGACGAGGTAGAGGTAGTCGGATTCGTACGTCCGGAGGAAATCGAGCAGGAGCTCAGCCTTGCTATCTTTGGTGCCTAGGTGGAAGTCAGATACAAAGATGCTGCGGTACGTGTATGTCTCGGCCATGCCAAACGGCTAAAAGTGGAACTAGGGTTAATTACGTGCCCCAACATCACTAGACAGTTAGAGATGCTTTAAGAAAGCGTTTCGTTTTTTGTGGACAGCGTGCAATTCAGGTAAATGCAGGCCTGTTAACGCTGGGTTTGTTTTCGCGTTGACACCATCATGTATACTTGCAAAGACGTGCCTTCCGCGTCTTTTTGCTCGTTGCACTCCTTGTATGGTGTCCTCGTATGCGCATCCTCTACGGTGTCCAAGGGACAGGCCACGGTCACCTCAGCCGAGCAGAGGTCGCGCTGCCGATCCTGCAGACCTATGCCGAAGTCGACGTTCTCGTCAGCGGCTCGCAGAAAGCCATCGACCTTCCTGCGCGACACATCCGGCAGCACCGGGGCATCTCGTTCACGTACGATGATGAAGGCTGTGTTTCCTATAGCCGTACCGTCCGCGACCTGCATCTAGCTCAGTTCATTAAGGACGTGCGCAGCCTCTCGTTGGCGGGTTACGACCTTGTCTTCTCGGACTTCGAGCCGATCACCGCGTGGGCCGCTCATTGGGCGGGGAAGCCGTGCGTAGCCTTCAGCCACCAAGCCGCATTCCTCTCGCCCAAAGCCCCACGACCGGCACAGCCATCGCGCCTCGTCGAAGGGCTCTTCCACTACTTTGCGCCGAGCACGCACGCTGTGGGCTTCCATTTCCTACAGTACGACAGCCACATTGAGCCTCCCATCATTCGCCCTGCCATTCGGGCGCTCACGCCAACGGAGGGCGACCACGTCACGGTGTACCTTCCGGGCTACCACGATGATGTTCTCTCTGACGTCCTTGGCAGTCTGACCGAGACACGCTGGGAAGTCTTTTCTCCGTACACCGATGCACCTGTCACACGGGGCAATGTGCGGTTTCATCCACTCAGCAAGACGCGCTTCTTGGATAGCTTCGCCGCATGCCACGGCATCCTAACAGGCAGTGGCTTCCAGACATCGAGCGAAGCGCTCTTCCTCGGGAAAAAGTTGCTGTCAGTACCCATTGCCAATCAATATGAGCAACTTTGCAATGCCGCCGCGCTGACACAAATGGGTGTGACCGTACTCGACAAGGTAAATGCTACTAGAGCATCTGTTATTCGGCAATGGTTGCGTACGGGCCAAGTCGTTCGGTTGACCGAATCCGCGGATCTCACGACCATCATTCCCAAAGCGTTGCGCCAAGCTTTTGGTGAGCCGCGTTCGAAGCAGGCTGACCGCGTCGTCGTAAGCTAATTATTCGGCAGGCAAGAGCCTTTATGCTTCACGGAAACGGTAGCCGACGCCTTTCACCGTCTCGATGAACTCGTTGCCGATTTGCTCGCGGATCTTGCGGATGTGTACATCGACGGTGCGTTCGATCACATCGGCGTCGCGGTCCCAGAGGGCGTCCAGCAACTCATCACGGGTGAAGACTTTACCTGCTTGGGCCGCTAAGAAATGTAGCAGTTCGAATTGCTGACGCGGGAAGTGTAGGACCTCTTTGATGCCATTGGCATAGCGGTAGGCCAAATAGCGCGTCCGATCGATCTCTAAGTTCTCCACGATGACGCACTCGGGGAGGCTAGAGAGCCGCGTCCGGCTGCGCAGTAATGCGCGAATCTGACTAGAGAGAACCCGTGGCGAGATAGGTTTGGTCAGATAGACATCAGCACCGGCATCCAAGCCCCTCACGTAATCTTGCTCGCCATTACGCGCCGTCAGCATGATGATGGGGATCTTGCTGAAGCGTTCGTCTTGGCGCAGTTGCTGGCACGCCTCAAACCCATTCATGCGGGGCATCATCACATCGAGCACAATGAGGTCGGGCTCCTTGCGGGCTACGAAGTTGAGCGCTTCTAGTCCGTCCTGCGCCGTCTGCGTCAGGAAGCCGTCGCGCTCCAAATTGTACTGGAGGAGATCCAAGATATCCTCTTCGTCGTCGACAAGGAGGATCGAAGGGTGGGCGGTCTTGGATGAGATGCTAACAGGCATGAGCGTAAGGCAGACAGCAGGCGAGCAAAGGCGTAGCCCGAGCCAAGCCGGGTGGATATCATGTTTCCACCCGGCCTAGCTTAGGTATGCAACAGCCAGATTACTTCAGCAACATCATGGTTTTGCTGATGGTACCGGCTTGCGTTTGAAGGGTGTAGATGTACATACCCGAAGCGAAGTTCGAGGCATCGAACGTGGCTTGGTACGTACCTGCTGTTTGAACACCATCCACCAACAAGGCGACCTCACGGCCCAGCACATCGTACACGGCGAGGCGGATCTGCTGCGTCGTGTTAAGCTGGAATTGGATGGTCGTCTGTGGGTTGAAGGGGTTCGGGTAGTTCTGCTCCAGCGCAATCGACTGCGGCAGTTCGGCATCGAGTTGTTCGACGTTGACCGATGGCGTCGCAATGTCGCCGAGATAACCGGCATCGCTGAGCGCCGTCCAGCCTTTCAGCCAGTTGATCCGGCCAAAGGCCCCCATGTAGTTGGTCTGTGTGAAGAACGCATCGCCTGCGGGATAACCTGCGAGGGGCGAGGTGAACGCCGGGCTGTTGCCCGTTGGACGTGGGTCGAGGTTACCGGTACCAACGGTGCCGCGCTCGATGCTCGCCAGCATAGGATCAGCAACCACGTTGCCGTTGGCCACCAAGTAGTCGATGATCGCCTGCTGGTTCGCCAAACCCGGATTCACAAACTGGTTCGGCGCATTGCCCGATCCAAAACCAAACCACAGGTTGTTCGTCAAACCCAAATCGCCCGCCTCAAAGCGCTGACGACTGTCCAACGGCTTCGAGCCCGTGTTGTCGATGTCTTCAATCGTCAACGCCAAGCCACCCTGGTCCGTCTGGAAATCCGTAAAGATCGAGTTGTGGTAGAACCCTCCCGTGTTGTCACGGAACATCAACATCTCCGCACGATCCGACTCCGGGCTCGCACCCACGCCTGCTCCTACGTACGTCGCGTTGAAAATCGTCGGGATCGCAAACGGCTCCGTGTTCTCGTCGCCACCGGCTCCGTCCTGCTCAGCTGCCGCGCCAGCCTTGTCCGTACCTTGTAGCACGAACCAGAACTGACCCTTGCCGCGCCAACCTTGGTCCCAGTCCACCGCGTCGTCCGCGTTGAAGGCCGAGACGAAGTACTTCAGGTCGACCGTGCCGCCGAAGAACTCGATGCCGTCATCGCCCGAGGCGTAGCTCTCGATGTACTCCAGCACCGTGCCGCGGCCCACGCCACCGAGCGTCAGACCTTGGATCTCGTTGCCATCGCTCTCGCCGATGTTGATCCCCGTGTGGCGGATCGAGACGTAGCGCATCACGCCTGAGGAGTCGTTGTCGTCGCTGCCACCATACTCGGCGCGCGTGTCGCCGTCGGCCACCAGTTCGTTGACGCCTTCGACTTCGCGGAAGTCACCTGCGGCATCGCCTGCGTTGTTGGTACCGGCGTTGCCCAGCAGGACGATACCGCCCCAGAGACCGCGTGCGGTGTAGTCGAGCAAGTCAGCCGAGGAGAGGTTGTCTTGCACCGAAGTGAAGATGATCGGGTCGGTGGCGGTGCCTTCGGCGTAGATCTTGCCGCCGCGTGCGACCACCAGGGCCGAGGCGTTGGTCGACTGGCCGTCTTCGGCTTTGACGACCGTGCCCGCGTCGATGTGCAGTTCAGCGCCTGCTTCGACGAAAACGACGCCGCGCAGTTGGTAGACGTTGTCGGCGGTCCAGCGCACGATGTCGCCTGCATTGATCGAGCCGTCTTCGACGATCACGACCGGACGCGTCTCCACGTCAGCAGCTGGTGCAGCGAAGTAACCAACATCGCTGAGCGCGGTCCAACCAGCGGCCCAGTTAGCACCACCGAACGCGCCCATGTAGTTGGTTGGCGTGAAGAACGCATCGCCTGCAGGGTAGTCGGCAAGCGGCGAGCTCCATGCTGGGCTGCCAGCAGCTGGGCGTGGGTCCATCGTGCCGCCACCGACGGTGCCGCGCTCGATGCCGCGCAGCATAGGATCAGCAACCACGTTGCCGTTGGCCACCAAGTAGTCGATGATCGCCTGCTGGTTCGCCAAACCCGGATTCACAAACTGGTTCGGCGCATTGCCCGATCCAAAACCAAACCACAGGTTGTTCGTCAAACCCAAATCGCCCGCCTCAAAGCGCTGACGACTGTCCAACGGCTTCGAGCCCGTGTTGTCGATGTCTTCAATCGTCAACGCCAAGCCACCCTGGTCCGTCTGGAAATCCGTAAAGATCGAGTTGTGGTAGAACCCTCCCGTGTTGTCACGGAACATCAACATCTCCGCACGATCCGACTCCGGGCTCGCACCCACGCCTGCTCCTACGTACGTCGCGTTGAAAATCGTCGGGATCGCAAACGGCTCCGTGTTCTCGTCGCCACCGGCTCCGTCCTGCTCAGCTGCCGCGCCAGCCTTGTCCGTACCTTGTAGCACGAACCAGAACTGACCCTTGCCGCGCCAACCTTGGTCCCAGTCCACCGCGTCGTCCGCGTTGAAGGCCGAGACGAAGTACTTCAGGTCGACCGTGCCGCCGAAGAACTCGATGCCGTCATCGCCCGAGGCGTAGCTCTCGATGTACTCCAGCACCGTGCCGCGGCCCACGCCACCGAGCGTCAGACCTTGGATCTCGTTGCCATCGCTCTCGCCGATGTTGATCCCCGTGTGGCGGATCGAGACGTAGCGCATCACGCCTGAGGAGTCGTTGTCGTCGCTGCCACCATACTCGGCGCGCGTGTCGCCGTCGGCCACCAGTTCGTTGACGCCTTCGACTTCGCGGAAGTCACCTGCGGCATCGCCTGCGTTGTTGGTACCGGCGTTGCCCAGCAGGACGATACCGCCCCAGAGACCGCGTGCGGTGTAGTCGAGCAAGTCAGCCGAGGAGAGGTTGTCTTGCACCGAAGTGAAGATGATCGGGTCGGTGGCGGTGCCTTCGGCGTAGATCTTGCCGCCGCGTGCGACCACCAGGGCCGAGGCGTTGGTCGACTGGCCGTCTTCGGCTTTGACGACCGTGCCCGCGTCGATGTGCAGTTCAGCGCCTGCTTCGACGAAAACGACGCCGCGCAGTTGGTAGACGTTGTCGGCGGTCCAGCGCACGATGTCGCCTGCATTGATCGAGCCGTCTTCGACGATCACGACCGGGCGTGCTTCGACGTTTGGGTCTTGTGCATAGGCCGTTGACGACCCAAACACAAGCAACATCAGCAGCGCCAACAGTGTGGTAGAAATACGTTGCATAGTGTTGGTTGGTGGTAGATTGTTCAGTGGAACACGAATGGAAGGGGTGAAAAGGCGAGTGAGCCGGTCTTGCGTATTGGTAATAGTTTTGTTTTGGTTTTTTAACGATTCGCTAACAAAGCTCCGAAAACGCGAGAAGGCAGCCGAAGCTGCCCTCTCATTGCATATCTGCTATGTAGAAATCGCGCTTGGTTCGCGATACAAATCCTCCTAGTCAATCACGTAGCTGAGACCAACCGAGAAGGTGCGTGCACGCGAGTAAGCGATATAGTCGTAGGTGATATCCTTGAAGGTCTGAATCTGGCGTACATCCGAGCCAAGAAGGTTCTTGCCTGTCAACTTCAAACGCAGGTTCGAAGGGAGGTCTTGCGAGATGGTTAGATCCAGATCAGCACGCGCCTGCTCGAAGACATCCGGTGTGGCCCCTTGCGTTACGGCCAACAGACGGTCGCCGAAGATGTTGTAAAAGAGGCTGACGACGGTCCCCGAATCGAAGTTCTCGTAATTAGCACTCAGGTTGAGCAAGTACGGCGATTGTCCTTCAAGCGAGCGGGTGTCGCTTGCATCCGGATCGGAAACCCGAATGATGATCATCTCTTCTTCAGGGATGTCCACAATGGATTCGACCAGCGAGAGGTTGCCTCCAATAGCGATGCGGCTTAAGAACGGATTGGAGGTCCATGCATCGAGACGCTTGCGACCTTCGACTTCCAGTCCATAGACACGAGCCTGCTCCACGTTTTGGAACGACACAAAGCGCCCTTCGCCAACGGTACGGAGCACGCGCTCAATAGGCTTATCAAAGTCCTTGTAGAAGCCACTGATGGCGAGGATCTCGCCGGGGCGGATGAACCACTCCCAGCGCAGGTCAAAGTTCGTAATGAGCGTGCGGTCGAGCAGTGGGTTGCCCTCTTGCACATCACCGCCCACGAAGTTGAAACTCTGGAACGGTGCGAGCTCGCGGAATGTCGGGCGAGCCAGCGTGCGCGTGGCAGCTGCGCGGAAGTTCATCCGGTTCGTGAGTTCGTAGACGAGGTTGAGCGAAGGCAGCAAGTCGGACTCATCAAGCGTACCAATACGAAGGCTATCCGGCAAGGTGTCGTCGAAGCTCTCCGTCGCAATCTCCGTCGTCTCCAAGCGTGCACCACCGATCAGCTTCAGCTTGCGCGTGAGCGGCAACTCAAGCATCACATACCCTGCTGCTACCGTCCGGTCCGCGTCGTAGTTGGCGCGGGCAGGCGAGTTCTCGATGAGGTACAAGCCTGCATTGTAGGCCAAGAGCGGATCAGCTGGATTGCCGACACGCAACGTATCGAGCACGCCAAAGTTCTCTGGCGAGAAGTAGGCG
>CAYYHN010000156.1:0-5582 GCA_964471245.1 uncultured Rhodothermaceae bacterium
GACCATACGGATCAGTTCCGGGTGGATGCCGTGCAGGTTAAGGTCAATCACCGCTCGTTCGCCCGTCTCTATGATCTCTTCTTCGATCTCCTGCCGCGCCTTGTCGACCACCTCTTCGATGCGGGCCGGGTGGATACGTCCGTCTTGGATGAGGCGCGTTAAGGCCAAGCGTGCGATCTCGCGGCGGACGGGGTTGAAACCCGATAGGATAACCGCTTCCGGCGTGTCATCAACGATAACTTCGATGCCGGTCGCTGCCTCAAACGCACGGATGTTGCGCCCCTCACGCCCAATGATGCGACCTTTCATCTCATCCGACTGGATGTTGACGACGGACACCGTGTTTTCGATAGCGTGGCTTGCTGCTGTACGCTGGATGGCTGTAAGCACGACTTTGCGCCCCATGCGTGCTGCCTTCAGCTTGGCTTCGTCGCGAATTTCTTTGACGTAGGACGCGGCTTCGAGGCGTGCTTCATCGTAGAACTGTTCAAGTAGCAACGCCTTTGCTTCATGTGCTGAGAGCCCCGTAATTTGTTCCAGCTTGCGCATCTGCTCTTCGCGCGTTGCTTGCAGTTCGACCTGCTCAGCTTGCATTTGCGTGCGGAGTTCTTGAGTGGCTTGGGCGTGGATGGCGGCTTGCGCGGCCCGCATCTCCGCCTCGTTAAACAGGCGCTCAGCCCGCGAAAACAAGGTGGCGGCTTCTTGATGCTGTTGCGTAGCCTCCTCACGCAAACCATTTAGCGCTTGGGTGCCTTTCTGCAATACGCTCTCGCGCTCATTCACGCGTCGGATGCGACGATTGAGCTTTTCTTGACGCGCTTCAAGCTTTTCACGTCCTCGTTTAAGAGTGCGCTTGGTTTCCGCGTTTTCGCGGGTAAGGGTGTCTTCGCGCTGAGACAGCGCCACTTCTGCCTTGTCAATTTTCTCATGTCGCTCACGTTCAATATCGCGAGCCGCATCCGCAAGGAGCTTGTCTGCTTCCATGCGTGCGCGTTCAAGGCGGGACGTGGCCAGTCGGTTGACCAGCATTCTATCGAGCACGACACCCAGTAGCAGGGCAGCTATCGCAATAGCCACGCCGATCAAGGGGTCCATCGGGTAGTCTCGTTGTTTGTATTGCAGGCGATGTACCGAACGGGTACGGCCTGCAAGATGCATCTATATCTAAACCGCAGAGCGAGATCGTCACGTTGTGCCGTAAAAAGAAGGGCTTCCAGTGCTGACCTTCAGCGTTGCTGGTTTTTCATTAATCTACTGTTAAGGCAGCAGAATCGCTATCCTCATGCAGGGCACAAGCCAAACAAATGCACGGTCGTAGAAATGGGTATAAAAAAACCGACGCGGCAGAAGCAGCGTCGGTCGAAAATGGTGCACAACCCACAGGGCACAGGTATATAGAAGAACCTTGCCTCTATACACAGTGGGTGCCGCTCAAGTCCGTCCGCCTTCCCCGGCGCTTGCGGCGAACCGCAATCAACACCACGAGGGTGATGGGGCCTGGCGTCAAAACCCGAAGGAGGGCTCCCAAGTAAAAATTGTTAAGGTTCTTACTAGTGTGCCAGCTGCGGGTGTGCTTCTGCTATATACGCTACGAAGGCACGATTCGCAAACTGCTACCTTGCTGCAACGATTGCTTTCGCGACCTATTCATTCAGCCCGCAAGTCCATCCGCAAGCCCATGCAAAGACGCAAGGAAGCATGTGGGCACAGAAATCGCGACGCTAGAGAATGGCGCGTATTGATCTTGATAGCTCGCAACCAAATTCTAATGTGAGGTGCTCGCACTACCGGGCCATTTCCCAGCTTATTACTAGCCACTTTCAAGCCTTCTTAGGACTAGTGAGCTACCCGCGTATCGCCTTGTAGACTGGCGTCCAACTGGTCGGCGAGTGCATTCAGGTCGGCTTCGAGTTCGGCGTTGACCTCTTCGGTTTGCTGCTGCAGGGTGGTATACCTGATCTGTAGACCTTGGTGTTGTTTCTGGAGCACCGCGTGTTCGTTCTGTAGCGAGCGGAGTTCGTGCTGAAGGCGCTTGATGTCGCTTTCTAATTCGACTTGGTAGGCCTGCATCAACTCGTAGTCGTCCTGCATCGCTCGGTGCTCTTCGCGTACTTGGAGGCGTTCGCGACGGATGAGGTCGAGCGTGGCTTGCAGGTCGTCGTGCTCTTCACGGATGGTAAAGACTTCCTCCGCTAGTGCCAACGCGGTGATAATAGTCGAGGTGAATTCCGACTGCTCCGGATGTTCGGTGCGGAAGGTGCGCATCTTGGCGTCGACGTAGTCGGCCATGGCGCGGGTGGCTTCTTCATCGCCTTCGCGCACCCGAAGGGTGTACTCTCGGTCGAGCACCCGAATGCGAATCGGGTTGATGAACATGGTTTCTTGCATGATCAGGCAGGCGATTCGTCGGAGAGGTAGGCGTCGATAGCAGCAATGAAGCCTTCCACTTGCTCACGTAGTGCTTCGGGTTGCTCGGGTAGTTTGACGATGGTTCCGTCGTGTGCGGCTTCTTCTTCTAATGCTGCTATCCGAGCGGCCAGCGCTGCATTTTCGCGCCGAAGCCGCGCGAGTTCTTCTTGCGCAGCACCAACGCGTTCGCGGAGACGCTTCAGTGATTTGGGTCGTTTTAGCTGGGGTAAACGATCACGATCCGGCGCAGCCGGGTCGGATGTGGACGACGGGAGAGCTGGCTTCTTCATGGCAGGCGTGCACGCTGGATGCAGAGAATGTGCAAGGTAGGATAAAAGCTGTTATTGCACAATGCCTGTTGAAAAGTAGGGGCAGGAGTGGGAGCGGTTTAGGAAGGATAACTGTTGGGAGGAATGAGCAGTTTGGGGATGGAAACGGTAATCGAAGAGTGCAAAAACCGCAATGTTATTGGCCGTATGGGTTGGGCTGTGCATAACGCATTAAATCGAGGCCGAACGGCTAGTACCCAACAGCCGCATCGCTCAACACCCACGTGTTTGTATACCGCCAACCAATTCGAGCACCGCCATAAAACAGAAACGCCACCTCCCACACCAGAGGTGACGTTTCCCATCCATAACACACACTGACGACGGAGGAGGAGCGGTCGTCAAACGCTCGGAGATAAAGCTAAAGTTAGCGGCCGCTGCTGGGGCCAAAGGCTCCTGCGAGCATCGTCACGCTGAAAAGAACAATGCCGACAATGCCTAGTGCTTTCGTTGAGCGGCCAAGGCTGGGGCGTGCATCTGCTGGTGCGCCACCGCTTGCCGTTCCACCGACAGCTTCCGCATAGAGGCCGCCTGTAATTTGTGGCATGTAGTCAGCGTCGAGGCTACGTGCCATCTCGTCGGCAACGCTTTCTAGCCAATACAAGCCGATGAGGTTGTCATTGACACCGCCGGTTGGGCCAAGGCGTTGGAAGGTGCCTTTGAGTTGGACCAGCGTCTCGCCTTCGCGCACCGTCGTGTTGATGGCAATGCGCATCAGAATTTTGTCGAGGTCGACGTCTTGATTGAGCGTGTCGAGGTAGGCCACGGGCAGGGCACTTAAGGGCAGGTACTCTGTTTGGAGTAGGCCGAGGCGTTCGTTGGCCAGCGTAATCGAAAAGTTGTTAGCGATAAGCGTTGCCGTGGCGGCATCGACCACATCAAGGCGCTCGTGCGGTGCCGTAAAGGCAACGGTCTCGGTGGTGTTTTGTGGAGTCGTCACCGAATTCTGCCGGGTGTTCATGCAGCCGGAGAGCAGCACCACAGCAAGGACAAGGGGTATGTAACGGGAAAATGTCATAGTCTTTCGGGGCTCGGCAGTGCGGCCTGGTTCGGGGTTACGGCGGATGCACTGCGGGTTGTTTGACGAAGTGCACGACAAAGCCCGTACCGATCCGCACGCGAACGCAGAAAAAAGCTGGATTTGCGCGGGTCTGCTACAAAAAATAGCCTGAGGTGCGTTTTTGCGGCTGCTGACGGATCTCAGCATGGCTCGTTTTGGTACGGCACGTCGGTTTTCGTCAATTTGTCGTTTCAACCTGAGACCCAGCCTGATGCGTGTCAGCTATTCCGAAGGCTACTACGTGCCCCTGCCGCCACGCCATCCCTTCCCGATGGGCAAGTTTCCTGCGCTCCACCGATTGCTGATCGCCGAAGGGTTGCTGCGTCCTGAGGAGGTGGTTGTACCGCGCGAGGTGGACTGGTCGGATCTGCTGCTTGTGCATACGTCCGACTACCTCAATAATCTGGCCGCTGGGACCCTTGGACGCAAAGCCGAGCGGAAGATGGGCTTGCCGTGGTCAGAGCGGCTCGTCGTGCGCTCGCGCCTAGCCGTGCAGGGCACCATCAATGCCGCCATGATGGCGTTGGAAGATGGCTTGGCGGCGAACTTGGCGGGCGGCACCCACCACGCCTATCCGGACCACGGCGAAGGCTTCTGTGTCCTCAACGATGTCGCCGTCGCCATCCGCGTACTCCAGCGCGGCTGCTGGATTCGCCGTGCCCTCGTCATCGACCTCGACGTGCACCAAGGCAACGGCACCGCGCATATCTTTGCCGACGATCCAAACGTCTTCACGTTCTCGATGCACGGGGCGAAGAACTACCCGTTTCACAAGCCGCCTTCGTCCTACGATGTGGGGTTGCCTGACAAGACCGACGATGCGGGCTACATGACGGCACTGCGCCAGCATCTTCCCATTGCCCTCGAACAAGCCCAGCCGGATCTCATCTTCTACCTTGCAGGCATCGACGTACGGGAAGGCGACCGTTTCGGACGCCTCAGCCTCAGCCGCGACGGGCTCCACGCCCGCGACCGCTACGTCCTCGAACAGGTGAAGGCAACGGGCCTGCCGCTGACGTTGCTGCTCTCGGGCGGCTACGCCCCCACCCCCGAAGCCACCGCCGACCTCCACGCGATTGCGCACCGCGAAGCAGACCGCGTTTATGGGGCTGTTTCCGTTGGTGTGTAGGGCGGAGGTGCTTGAACTAGATGGGGCGTATGGTCTGCGTCAAACCTGATGATTACCATCGCATGCGCACGCGATGGCTCGACATACTTGGGTACCTCAACCAGCCACTTATCCCGCCAATGTGCATCCATCTCCTCCCGCGTGCGAGGTTCAGGTTTTTCGCTTTCTTGCTGGTAGCGCCATCGCTTATTGTCGGCCCAATCAGCATCAAGGTAGATGGGCAGGTCGACGACAGCCCGTAAATTGCCCACTTCAGGGTCGGTGGAAATGACGAAATCACCTTCAAACAAAACGGCTTGAACACCTTCGCATGCAAGCTCGGTGTGCTGCATGTGGGCTTTGGGTCTGCGAATGTATGCATCGAAGGAAACCGTCGGAGCACCTTGCCTGATAGCATTGAGTACGCGGATCGACTCTTCAAAACGCAAATGATTCAGATCCCAGTCGTCTGGTAGTTTCGCGCGTTCCTCTGGCGATTTGATGAAGGCGTCAATGCTCAAACTAAGGCAACGCATGTTTCTCATTGCTAGGCGGTCTATGAGTTGCTCCGTTAACGTCGACTTTCCAATGCCGCTTGGACCAGCTATACCCACGACTACAGGTCGCTATACGTGGGGGTATGCAGTTGCGATCCAATCGTGCAGTACGTCAGTGA